>PMUF01000602.1 GCA_003167015.1 Chitinophagaceae bacterium
GTATTCAACGTCCCACTTATTGATTGGTAACATGAGAAAGCGCTCCCCGATCCCCCAGGTATCCGGCAAAGTAGTGATGAAGGAAGAATCGATCATATACCAGATCTCCCGGTCATTCTGCATCTTCTGGCCGATCACGCTGTAAATATGCGCCATGCTCTCTCCCACCGTATAGCTGCCGAACTCGGTAAAGATATGGGGCATGGGAACATTATTCCGTTTGCAGGCCTTTTTGATGTTGCCGACGATCTCATTGATCATGAACTGATAGTCGTATTCGAAGCCGAGCGAATGTTTGATGGGGAATCCGCCGCCGATATTGATGGAGTCCAGTTCGGGACAGATCTTTTTCAGCTGGCAGTAAAGGTTGATCACCTTATTGAGCTCACTCCAGTAATAGATGTCGTCCTTGATCCCTTTGTTGAGGAAGATATGGAGCATTTTCAGCTGAAAGCGGTCTTCGTTGCCCTCGATCTTATCGACATAGAATTCCAGCACCTCCCTGGCCCGGAAACCAAGGCGGGAAGTATAGAAAGGAAAAGTAGGCTCTTCTTCCGCCGCCACCCGGATACCTAGTTTGAAGGGGACCTTTACGGATCGCTTATACTGCTGCAGTTCGTCCTTGTTGTCCAGGATAGGGATGACATTTTTGAATCCGCTGTTGAGCAGGGAAGCGATACGGCTGGTATAGCTCTTTTGTTTGAACCCATTGCAGATGATGAAGGTATCCTTCGTGATCTTCTTCCGCTGATACAGCTTTTTGATGATCTCTATGTCATAGGCAAAAGAAGTCTCCAGATGGATATCGTTCTTCAGCGCCTCTTCGACAATGAAGGAGAAGTGTGAGCTTTTCGTACAATAGCAATAGAAATATTTGCCTTCGTAGCGATGCTTTTTAATGGCGGTAGCAAACATCTTCTTGGCCTTGTTGATCTGACTGCCGATCTTGGGCAAATACGTCAGCTTCAGTGGAGTGCCGTACTTGTCGATCAGGGCTTTCAAATCGACGCCATTGAATTCAAGATAGTTGTCTTTGACTTCGAAACCTTCCTGCGGGAAGTTGAAGGTTTGCGTCACCAGGTCGGTGTATGTGTTATTCTGAGACTGGTCCAGGTTAATCAATCTTAATAGTTAGTAAGTTATTAATTATGCAAAAGTGTAGTTTTTTGCACAATTGATAAAATAAAAAAGAGGATGCCTCCTGATAAGAAGACACCCTCTGTATGGTAAGCGTTAATTATTTAACGGTGGCGACCAGTTGTTTGAACGTTTCCGGCTCATTCATGGCCAGGTCAGCCAGCACTTTGCGATCGAGGCCGATCCCTTTCTGGCTGAGCTTGTGGATGAAGGCGGAGTAGGTCAGCCCTTCGGCGCGAACAGCGGCGTTGATACGGGCGATCCACAGCGTGCGGTATTCTCTCTTTTTGAGCTTACGGCCGACATAACGATATTGAAGGCCCTTCTCGAGGACGTTCTTGGCGACAGTATAAACATTTTTACGTTTGCCATAGAACCCTTTGGCCTGTTTGAGGATACGTTTCCTGCGTGCCCGGGATGCGACGGCGTTAACTGAACGTGGCATATCTTAACTAGTTTAATATTAATAATGATGAAGCAAGGCTGGTAAACGGCAGACCGCTTATTTCAGCCGCAACAAACGTTTTACAAAGTCCAGGTTGGCGTGTTGGACTTCGCCTTTCTTGGCCATGACACGCTTGCGCTTCTTGGATTTTTTAGTAAGAATGTGACGTTTGAAAGCTTTTTGGAAGGTGATCTTCCCGGTGCCGGTCACTTTAAACCTCTTTTTGGCACTCGAATTCGTTCTAACCTTAGGCATTTTGACTGCTTTTGCATGATACCCTGATGGCGGATCCGCACAGGCGGACCACTTATGGAGCCGGTTGGGTGAATAAACGGGCTAAAATGGAGTGCAAAATTAGGTAAATCAAACGAAAAAGCCGCACTTACGCGCGGCTTTTTTAACTTTTTTCCCGGAAAATGCCTAAAGACTGATAGATTCGACCGACAAATGCGGCGCCGGGTTATGAAGGAGCTCCTTTCTCTTTTTCTTTCTTTTTCTGCGATTTGGGAGCCCAGATGGCCAACATCCGTTTGCCTTCCATTTTCGGCATCCCTTCCAGCACACCTGAATCGCCCAGCCGCTCGGCAAATTTCAGCAGCAGGAGTTCGCCTCTTTCCTTGAACTGGATCGCCCTGCCCTTAAACTGCACATAAGCCTTTACCTTATTCCCTTCTTTCAGGAATTTTTCGGCATGCTTGGCCTTGAAATCGAAATCATGGTCATCCGTATTCGGGGTGAACCGGATTTCCTTTACTTCCGAAGCCTTGCTCTTGGCCTTCATCTCCTTTTCCTTCTTTTTCTTCTCGTAAAGGAATTTATTATAGTCGATGATCTTGCAGACAGGAGGATCCGCATTAGGAGAGATCTCAACAAGGTCGAGCTGCTGTTCCTGCGCCATCTTCAGGGCTTCCTGGATCGGATATACGCCTACTTCGATATTGTCGCCTACTAATCGCACCTGCGGAACCCTGATCATATGGTTGGTGCGATGTTCTTGTTGTTGTTCTTTTCTGAATCGTGGATTAAAATTCCCTCTTGGGGGTCTCGGTGGAAATGCCATTTACTGTTTTTAAGTCCAGCTTCCCTCCCTGTCGGAAGCTGCTGATTTTTTTACCTCTTTAACATTCACACTCCTCAGGGATTGGGAGTGCGTTCTACTATCTCTTTCCTGATGTCGGCGATGAACTCTTCGATACCTTTTACACCCAAATCTCCTTTGCCTTGCCTGCGAACGGCTACTTTATTGTCGTTCATTTCCTTTTCTCCAATGACCAGCATATAAGGCACTTTGGCTAGCTCGGTATCGCGGATCTTCTTTCCGATTTTCTCACTTCGATCATCTACTTCTACACGAATATCTGCATTTTTCAGGTAAACTAAAAGACTTTGTGCATATTCCAAAGACTTATCGGTGATCGGCAGGATCTTCACCTGCAGTGGCGCCAGCCATACCGGAAATTTACCCGCATAATGCTCCAGCAGGAAGCCAATAAAGCGTTCGTGCGTTCCCAGCGGCGCCCGGTGGATGATCAGCGGCGTTTCGGCATGGTTGTCCTTATTGATGAATTCCAGCTTAAAACGCTTGCCCTGGGCAAAATCCACCTGGTTGGTGGCGAGGGTGAACTCCCGGCCGATGGTGCTCCAGATCTGAACGTCAATTTTGGGGCCGTAAAATGCTGCCTCATCCGGCACCTCGATATAGGGGGTATTGGTCCGGATCAGGACATCCCGCACCAGGGCTTCGGTCTCCTTCCACAATTCCGGCTCGTCAATGTACTTTTTCCCCAGCTTCGACGGCTCATGCACGCTGAAACGCATCACATATTTGTCGACCCCGAATATCTTAAAGTATTTCAGGTACATTACGTTGACAGCCTTGAACTCGTCGAAGAATTGGGCCTTGGTACAGTAAATATGCGCATCATTCATGTGCAAACACCGTACCCGCATTAAGCCGAAAAGCTCTCCGCTCTGCTCATAGCGGTAACAGGTGCCATATTCCGCCAGCCGGTATGGCAAATCCTTATAAGACTTCTGTTCGGCCGCGAAGATCTTATGGTGATGCGGGCAGTTCATCGACTTCAGGTAATATTTCTCCCCTTCCAGCTCCATGGGCGGAAACATGCTGTCCTGGTAATAGGGCAGGTGGCCGCTGGTAATATAGAGGCTTTCCTTAGCGATATTCGGGGTAACAACCCGTTTGTAGCCCGCCCGCTCTTCGGTTTGCTTGGCCAGCCGCTCCAATTCTTCGATGATCACGGCGCCATTGGGCATCCACAGGGGCAGACCGGGACCCACCTGCTCGTCGAAGGTGAAAATACCCAATTCCTTGCCCAGTTTCCGGTGGTCCCGCTTTTTCGCTTCTTCCAGCATCAGCAGGTATTCGTCCAGTTCCTTCTGGGAAGGAAAGGTTACCCCGTAAACCCTGGTCAGCTGCTTGTTCCGCTCATCCCCTTTCCAGAAGGCGCCGGAAATATTGGTCAGCCGCACCGCCTTGATAAACCCGGTATTCGGGATATGGGGGCCCCGGCAGAGATCGGTGAACCCCCCCTGTGTATAGAACGTGATCTGCCCGTCCTGCAGGTTTTCCAGCAGATCGAGCTTGTATTCGTCACCTTTTTCGGCAAAATACTGTACCGCCTCCGCCTTGGAGATCTCTTTTCGCTGGTAGACCTCGTTCTTTTTGGCCAGTTCAGCCATCTTGACTTCTAATTGGCGAAGATCGTCCTCGGTGATTTGCCTGCCCCCCAGGTCCATATCATAATAGAAACCGCCGGTGTCGATGGCCGGCCCTACCCAGAATTTCGCGCCGGGAAAAAGAGCTTCTACCGCCTCGGCCATGAGGTGGGCGGAGGAATGCCAGAAAGTGGATTTACCATCCTTATCCGTCCAGGTCAATAATGTCAGTGTCGCATCTGTCGTGATCGGGCGCGTCGCATCCCATACCTGCCCGTTCACATTCGCAGCCAATACTTTTCTCGCCAATCCCTCACTGATGGACCGGGCGATCTCTAATGCAGTGACGCCGCTGTTGTATTCTCTTACGGCGCCGTCCGGAAAAGTGATTTTGATCATAAGGGTGCAAATTTACGCCAAAATGCCGAATTGGATTTTACAAATGGTAAAGGCCCCAAACAATTATTTACCTAATTTGCTATAGTGAAATCGCAGACTATGCAGAGACTCTTTTTACTCCTCGTAACCATCGCACCATTTTTGCTGCGGGCCCAGGACCTGACGGGCGTCTGGCAGGGCCATTTCCGGTCGGAAAACCTGGCCATGAGATCTACGGTATTCGATGACCGTTATAAATTCGAGGTCCAGATCGCTCAGCACGCCAAAAATTTCGATGCAGTGACCTACTCTTATCTCTCTTCTATCTTTTATGGCAAAGCGGCTGCAGCCGGTACCATCAATGTCCATACGGGCAAAGTACTGTTGCAGGAAGGAAAGTTGCTGGAACTTCGCAATCAGTCCGGCGATGTTTGCATCATGACCTGCTTTCTCCAATACTCCAAATCCGGTGACGACGAATTTTTGGAAGGCAGCTATGTCAGCATGAATACCCGGGATTCTTCCAATTGCGGACGGGGAACGGTATTTCTCCACAAAGTAGCCTCCTCCGATTTTTATGAAGAGCCTTTTTTGGTCAAGCGGGAAAAAGAGCTGAAGGAGAAACCGGCCCTTGCCCATTCCGGCACCCCGGTCAAAAAACCGCCAACCGGCACCGCCATGACCGGCAAACCTGCGCCGGCACACCGGCCTGACAGTACCCGAACCACTGCCCGGGTCCCGGCACATGTGACCCGGCGACCCGACAGCACCCGGCTAACGGCCAGGAATCCCGCTGCCCACCCGCATCGGCCAGTCCCTCCCGCACCCGCGACACCCCCACCTGCCATCGCGAAGATCTCCGTTCCGCGGGGCACGCTGCAGAATACATCTACCGACAGCATGGTCAGCATGAACCGGCATTTTCCCACCATCGCCCCCAGGGTGCTGCTGGACCGGTCCACTACCCTGGTCCGTTCACTGACAGTTCACACCAAGGAAGTGGTGCTGAATATTTATGACGACGGGGTAATCGATGGCGATACGATCTCCGTCTACCTGGACAACCGGCAGGTGATCGACCACGCTATGCTGACCGACCGTCCCCTTGTCGTGACACTCCACCTCGACGATACCGACGATTTTCACAAATTGGTGCTGGTAGCGGACAATGAAGGGACCATCCCGCCCAATACCTCCCTGATGATCGTCAGGGCCGGTGACAAGGAATACAAAGTGAATATCACCTCCAGCCTGCAAATGAATGCCAGTATCACCTTTAAGTACGTAAAACCTGATTAACCCATGCGTGGTCTTTACCTGGCAATGCTGTCCGTCCTCACTTTCTGCTGCCAGGCCGAAGATCTGAACGGTATCTGGAAAGGAGTCCTGACACAGGGCCCCGGCGGTTGTTACCCACAGTATTTCCTGGAGTTGCAGATCAATGCTGCCAACGACCGGATCTCAGGCCGGGCCTATGATTATTATGACAAGACGCATTATGTAAAGATGAGCTTTACAGGACGCTATAACGCACAGACACACCGGCTCGTGCTGATAGAAAACAGGATATTGGAGGCCGATATACCATCAGACTGCCTGCCGTGCATCAAGACCTACGACCTCAACTATTCAAAGACAGGTGACCAGGAAGAGCTGAACGGAGACTGGAAAGGCATCTATTCCGAAAAACGGCTCATCTGCCCGCCCGGCAAGATCCAACTGAAGAAAGCCGCGGTTTCCGACTTCCCTGTCGATATAGAGCAGAGCGATACTTTGGCCAAGCTACAGGAGTCCTTACACCTGCTGCCCAGGGAAAAGACCGAGGTCAAAACGGTGACCCTTAAAAGCCCGGATGTGACAATCCAACTGTACGACGATGGAGTGATCGACGGCGACACGGTGACGGTACTCATCAATAATAGGTTGTTGCTCTATCGTCAGATGCTCACCGACCGGCCCCTGACCCTGCATGTCAATGCATTTCCGGGCACGGAATACGAACTGGTGATGTATGCAGATAACCTGGGCACCATTCCGCCGAATACGGCATTGATGATGGTGACGGCCGGTTCTGAAAAGATAGAGGTATTCCTCTCTTCCAGTGAACAAAACAGCGCCGCTGTGCGTTTCGTCTACAGGCCCTGACGTCCTTTCCCTATTTCTTTGCAAAATCGAGAGAATCGACAATCTCCCCGCAGCCTACCATCTTATTTTTGTACTCCGGATGCTTATTGCCCAGATAAGGGTTGCTGATGGCAGACGTATTGCTAAGCCAGAAGGCCTGTTCGGAGTCCTTGAAAGCCATCGGACACCGCATATGATAGATCGTTTCTCCGTCGTAACGGACGGTTCGGATGAGATTGTACAATTCATCGGTCAGCATATCAAAGGATCTCCGCCGGGCTTCTATGCCCGTCTCGCCGGAAAAACCTTTGGCCTCGCCGCTGATGCTGGCAGCCAGGCTTTCTGCGGTCAGGATAATCGACGTATCTGCCTTCAGCTGCTTCAGCGGCAGGCTATCCGCATCTGCCATTACCCCATAGGCTGCCTGATCGGCCGCCGTCGTATCCCAATTCACAAGGGCGTCCTTCATGCTAAAATATTTGCTCATCAGCCCTGCAAAGGCTGCATTGAAGACACTGGTGTTTTTGCCGATCCGAAGGGCCTGGTCCTTGGGCGGCCGCGGTTCAGGGTTATTGTCCGACATGAGCTTGTAGACCAGGAGGCCGGCGACGAGTAAAATAATGATCAACAAGACGAATTTCTTCATGAAAGAAAGTTTTATCGAAGGTAAGACATAAAGTCAGCGGCTTAATCTAAATTTGCATACCATTTTATTAAAAATTTCATGCTAGCAGGACTACAGAACGTAACATTTGAATTCGGAGCCAGGATCATCGTCAAGGACGCCACCTGGCATATTCAGCCCAACGAGCGGATCGGATTGATCGGCTATAACGGTACAGGGAAATCTACTTTGTTAAAATTGTTCGCCGGGGAATATCTTCCGTCGGAAGGTACGGTGGAAAGGAGCCGTAGTACCTCCATAGGCTACCTGCACCAGGACCTGCTGAGCTTCGACACCAATGGGTCGATCCTCGAAGTGGCGATGACGGCCTTTGAAAGAGTGCTGCAACTGGAAAAAGAGATCGACGAGCTGGGTAAGCAACTGGAACAGGATTCGGAGAATAACGATCTCCTGATCCGGTATACGGACGCCCTTCACGAAATGGATATCCTGGACGGCTATACCATCCATCACCGGACGGAAGAGATCCTCCAGGGACTTGGATTCGCCAATGCAGACCTGAACCGCCCCTTCCGGGAGTTCAGCGGCGGCTGGCGCATGCGCGTCCTGCTCGCAAGGATGATCCTGCAGAAACCCGATCTGCTGCTGCTCGATGAGCCGACCAACCATCTGGATCT
>PMUF01000016.1 GCA_003167015.1 Chitinophagaceae bacterium
CTGGTGAGCATTGGTACCGCTATTGTTGTGGGTCTTATCGTAAAAGGGTTGGTATGAAAGATGTTTGCGGACTATGTGCGGGTCGGTCAGGGGCGAGAGTATCCCGGTGCGGCGGGTGGAGGATCGATGTGGATATCTTCTTTCCGGGGCGGTTTTGCTAAAAGGTAAATTTGTTTTAGGGCCTGATAACGTCAATGCGTGAAGGGTAAGGAACAAATTTGTGAATTTAAAACTAAAGTTTTATGGGACATGTATATGCCGAAATTGAATTGATCAATGGCGAGGATCTTTCTGATGCGCGTCGCCATCGCATCGGCGAAGAAGAGGTCAGGCGGATGAGGGTGACGATGATGGCGGACAGCGGTGCTTATATGATGGCCATCAACGAGAATATCCAGGCCTATCTGAACCTTCCGTTTCAATATCAACAGCCGTTTCATCTGGCGGACGGGAGGATTATAATCCGTGACGTAGTAGGTCCTGTGGAAGTAAGATTTGTCAACAGAAGGGCTTTGTGCAACGCTATGGTGCTGCCTGGGGACAGTGAGCCGTTGCTGGGTGCTATTCCGATGGAAGCGATGGATGTGTTGATCCATCCCAACAGGCAGGAACTGATCGTGAACCCGCTGCATCCGGAGGGTGCGATTCTAAGATTATGATCTTTATGACCAATGTAAAGCAAAGGCCCGTAAGTTGATTCTTACGGGCCTTTTTTTATGGGGTGTGACTTTTTTTAGAATGCTTTCTTATTCGTCATCTGCATGGGGTTGTTGGTCTGCGGGATAGCGCGGGGGGCAGACTGTTTAGCCTTGAAGATTTCGAATTTGCTTTCGGTCTGAACGGCAGGCCAGCTGTTGTTGCTTTCGTCGATATCGGCTGTTTCGCGATTGGGGTCCAGTTTGATGCTGGCGACTTCTTTGTCCTTAACGAACAGCTTGGTGACGTGGTTTTCGTTCTTGCGCCAGACCTGGGCCGGGATACGCTCAATCTCCTTGGTGCCATCCTTAAAGGTCCATTCTATAATAATCGGCATGACGAGGCCGCCTTTGTTGGTGAAATCCAGTTGATAGAATTGTTTGGATTTGAGTTTTTCTTTGGTGGCGTCGTCCATGGGTTCATCAGGCTGTACGCCGCGGCCGGCGGCCACGCCCTCGATATGGTTGGCGAATTTTG
Organism: Chitinophagaceae bacterium; assembly: GCA_003167015.1. Classification (GTDB taxonomy): domain Bacteria; phylum Bacteroidota; class Bacteroidia; order Chitinophagales; family Chitinophagaceae; genus Puia. The sequence goes on from PMUF01000016.1 coordinate 1,174, forward strand.
TCGTGTCGTAAGGGATTTGGCCGCGGGTGTATTTATAATAAAAATCGTGGAGGGAAGTATCGGCCTCGTCGGCGAAGGTGATGTTTTTGTCGTCCCGGTTGCGTTCCTTGGAGATATCCGTGGGGAATTTACCGTCGGGCAGCGGTTTGTCGATGCTTTGCATGACGACCGTATCTTTTCTGACGGGGGGGTGGTCGAAGTCGGGTACGAGGTGTTTGACGCTGTCGAGGGAGATGTCTACGGGTTGGATGCCGTAGAACCAGCCCCGCCAGTACCAGTCGAGGTTTTCGGCGCTGGCGTCGTTCATAGTGCGGAATAGGTCAGCCGGTGTCGGATGTTTGAAGGCCCAGCGGCGGGCGTATTCCTTGAAGGCATAATCGAAGAGTTCGCGTCCCATCACGGTTTCACGCAGGATGTTGAGGGCGGTAGCGGGTTTGGAATAGGCGTTGGGGCCGAAATTGACGATATCCTCGGAATTGGTCATGATCGGTTCGAGCTGGTCTTTGGGCAGTTTCATGTAATCGACGATCGCCCAGCCGGGTCCCTTCCCGCGGACGGGGAAGTGATTATCCCACAGTTCTTCCGTCAGGTATTCGACGAAGGAATTCAGGCCTTCGTCCATCCAGGTCCACTGGCGTTCGTCGCTGTTGATGATCATGGGGAAGAAATTATGACCCACTTCATGGATGACGACGCCTAACATGCCGTATTTGGTGGCCTCACTATAGCTGCCGTCCTTTTCTGTCCGGCCGTAGTTGAAGCAGATCATGGGGTATTCCATACCATTCGAAGCCTCTACGCTTTGGGCTACCGGGTAAGGAAAGGGAATGGTGAAGTGCGAATAAGTTTTGATGGTGTGAGCGACGGCCTTGGTGGAGAATCTACGGTAGAGGGGGTAGGCCTCCTTGCCATAGTAGCTCATGCACATGACTTTCTTGCCTTCCACATAGGCGGGCATGGCATCCATGACGAATTTGCGGGAAGAGCCCCAGGCGAAGTCGCGGACATTTTCGGCCCTGAAGATCCAGGTCTTTTTGGCTTTATTCTTTTTCACTTCGGAGGCTTTGGCTTCGGCCAGGGTGACGATCTCCACGGGTTCTTTGGACGTCTGTGCCTGCTGCCAGCGGGCGAACTGGGTGGGGGTCAGCACCTGCTGGTAGTTCTGACATTGGCCGGTGGCGCCGATAACGTGGTCTGCCGGTACGGTCATCTTTACATTGAAGTTACCGAAGGTGAGGGCGAATTCTCCGCGGCCGGTGAACTGGTTGTTCTGCCAGCCCTGAAAATCGCTGTACACGCAGAGACGGGGGTACCATTGTGTCATCGTAAAGAGGTAGTTGCCGTCTTCGGGGAAATATTCGTAGCCGCCGCGACCGCCGACTTTCTGGCGGTCGGTGATGCGATAGTTCCAGTCTATTTTGTAAATGAATTTCTGACCCGGTTTTAGGACCGTGGGCAGTTCTACGCGCATCATGGTTTTATTGATGGTGTAGTGGAGGGGGGCGCCGAGGGCATCAGTGATTTTGACGATATGATCGCCATTGTCATTGGCTTCGGTGG
>PMUF01000107.1 GCA_003167015.1 Chitinophagaceae bacterium
TTCGGCACTGTCGACAGCTGGCTGGTCTGGAAACTGACGGGAGGGCAGTTGCATATTACCGACAGCACCAATGCCTCGCGCACCCTCCTGCTGAATATCCACACCGGCGCATGGGACCCCGAATTACTGCGGCTGTTCGACATCCCCCCTTCCGTCCTGCCGGAGGTCAGGTCTTCCAGCGAAATATATGGCCCTACCGGCAGCATCATGGCGCCGGGCTCGGTGGGGATGCCCATTGCCGGCATTGCCGGAGATCAGCAGGCGGCTTTGTTCGGACAATTGTGTACGCAACCCGGAATGGTGAAGAACACTTATGGTACCGGTTGCTTTCTTCTGATGCATACCGGTGAGAAAGCAGTGCGATCCGACAACAACCTGCTGACCACCATCGCCTGGACCCTTAACGGGAGAACGGAATACGCCCTGGAGGGCAGCATTTTCATTGCCGGCGCGGTGGTACAATGGCTGCGGGATGGGCTGCACCTGATCAGATCATCGGAGGAGGTAGAGGGGTTGGCTGCCAGGGTAGCCGACACTGAAGGCGTCTATATGGTACCGGCTTTTGCCGGGCTGGGCGCCCCTCACTGGAATCAATATGCGCGGGGCAGCCTGTTCGGCATGACCCGCGGCACCAACCAGGCGCATATTGCCAGGGCGGCTTTGGACAGCATCGCCTATCAAACCTATGATGTGCTTAAAGCGATGGAAGCGGATAGTGGCATCGTTCTCAAAGAGCTGAGGGTGGATGGCGGCGCTACGGCCAACAATCTGCTGATGCAGTTCCAGTCGGACATCCTGCAGGTACCCGTCATCCGTCCGACCGTCACGGAGACAACGGCACTGGGAGCCGCTTACCTGGCGGGTCTCGGGACAGGCTATTGGGGGTCGGTGGAGGAATTGCAAAAGCACTGGGCGGTAGACAAACGATTTGAGCCGGCTATGGATAAAAGCCGGGTCCGGGACTTACTGAAGGGGTGGCAGCGGGCTGTCAGGGCGGCCATCGCATGGACGGAAGCGTGAGGCGGCGCAGATGGAGGAGGCAAAAGATTGGATTATGAACCGACAAGATATGTTAAAAGCCCTGGCGGCAAAAGGCGACCAGGAATGGGACTTCTGCATTATCGGCGGCGGGGCCACGGGACTCGGAGTAGCGGTGGACGCTGCATCGCGTGGCTTCAGCACTGTACTCGTCGAACAATACGATTTTGCCAAGGGGACGTCCTCGAGGGCGACCAAGCTGGTGCATGGAGGCGTACGTTATTTACAGCAGGGCAATATCAAGCTGGTGACAGAAGCGCTGCACGAACGGGGTATCCTCCGAAGGAACGCGCCGCACCTTGTAAAGGACCAATCCTTCATTGTGCCCAACTATAAATGGTGGGAAGGTCCCTATTACGGGCTCGGCCTCAAAGTATATGACTGGATGGCGGGTGAGCTGGGACTGGGTAAATCCAAGTGGCTGTCCCGCGAGGAGACGCTGGAGCAGGCCCCCACCCTCGACGCAGAGGGTTTGCGAGGCGGTGTCCTTTATCATGACGGCCAGTTCGATGATGCCCGGTTGGCCATCAACCTGGCTCAAACAGCAGCCAGCCATGGGGCTGTGCTGTTGAATTATTTCCGGATGGATGGATTGCTGAAGAAAGACGGGGTCATAAGGGGGATACGCGCAACGGACGAGGCAGAGGGGGCCGGGACTGCGAGCGGGACCGGCGGTCAATCTTACGAGATCACGGCCAAGGTAGTCATCAATGCTACAGGCGTATTTACTGACAGCATATTACAGATGGATCAACCGGGCAGCGAGACCGTTATCGCCCCCAGCCAGGGTGTGCATATCATCCTCGACAAAGATTTCCTGCCGGGCCAGGCAGCTATTCTTGTCCCGCATACCGACGATGGGCGGGTACTGTTTGCCGTTCCCTGGCATAACAAGATCATTGTCGGAACGACGGATACTCCGGTCAGCGTGGCAACGATCGAGCCCAGGGCATTCCCCGAAGAAGTCGACTTTATCCTGCAGCAGATCGGCCGTTATCTGCAGAAAATACCTGGCCGCAGGGACATCCGCAGCGTATTTGCGGGGTTGCGTCCATTGGTGAAGAGCAGCAGCAAGAAGACGGCAGAGCTGGCCCGCGATCATCTTATCCTGGTAGCCGATTCGGGGCTGATCACTATTACAGGCGGGAAGTGGACGACTTACCGGCGAATGGCGGAAGATACGGTCAATACGGCTATACAACGATCAGGGTTACCTGTCAGGCCCTGTATCACCGATACGTTGGCGATTCATGGGTCCGGCGGTGAGGATGAAGCGGCCATCCGGGCGCTGACGGCCACGAAACCGGAGTGGGGCATGCAGCTGCATACCCGTCTCCCCTATCTGCAGGCGGATATTATCCGGGGTGTGAGGGAAGAACTATGTATGACGGTGGAAGACGCCCTCAGCCGCCGGACAAGGTCCCTCCTGCTGGATGCGCAGGCGGCCATCGAATGCGCCCCGGTGGTGGCGGCGTTACTGGCGACGGAGCTTGGGCATGACCAGGACTGGGAGGTAAGGCAGACGCAGGCCTTTGGGGAACTGGCAAAAGGATATCTGGCGTAAAATTTTAAATTATATATTATGACGCCATTTATGGGCGAATTTATCGGGACGGGGCTGGTCATTCTCCTGGGTCAGACCGTCGTCAGCAATGTGGTCCTGGCAAAGACCAAGGGCCATAACAGCGGCTGGATCGTCATCAGTTTTGGTTGGGGGATGGCGGTCTTCGTCGGGGTATATTGCTCTGCAGCAGCCAGTAAGGCGCACCTGAACCCTGCCGTGACCCTGGCCTTCGCGGTATTGGGGAAAATATCCTGGCAGCTGGTGCCCATCTATATTGCTGCTCAGCTGTTAGGGGCTATGACCGGATCGCTGGTGGCCTGGCTATGCTTTCGTCCGCATTTTTCTCCCACAGCTGATGCGGATGCAAAGCTGGCGGTTTTTTGCACTACGCCGGCTATCCGGAGTTATGGCGACAACCTGGTGGCAGAGGCCATCGCAACGTTTGTGTTGATCCTGGGAGTGCTCTTTATCGCAGCGCCGTCCAGCAGCCTGGGAGCGCTGGATGCTTTGCCGGTAGGCTTACTGGTATTGGCCATCGGATTGGGGCCTGGCGGCACCACGGGTTATGCCATTAACCCTGCCAGGGACCTTGGTCCACGGATCATGCATGCCTTGCTGCCCATTGCGGGCAAGCGGGACAGTGACTGGAGCTATGCCTGGATTCCTGTGCTGGGCCCGTTGCTGGGCAGCCTGCTGGCTGTGTTGGTGTACAAGGTAATATAAAAAAATCCCCGCCGTGGAAGCAGGGATGACTAATCAAATTCCTAGCCGAAATTATTCTTCTCATTCGGGCGTACATACGAGAAAAAAAAGAGTTTGGATGTGTGAATCTCTATTTTTCTTGTTCCCGCGGGGACTTACCCTGGTTATATTGCTGCAGGAGCAGGCTACCGGCTTCCAACATCCGTTCGAGGTCCCGGTACTGCAATAATAGATTCCCTCTTTCTTCCGGATCGCTGAACTCCGAATTATCAGTGGTAAGGCAGGTTTCAACCATTGCCCAGAGGCTATGCCGCCATTCATGCAGGCGATAATCGCTAAAAAAACGTTCGAGTACCAGCATGGGATCACGCTTTTCTTCCTCTTTCAGACAGAGCACCCCATCGAACAGCTCCTTCTGCTCTAAAAACTGTGACATAAAAAGATGTTTAAGTGTTAAGATATAGGCAGAGCCCGGCATAGTCGGTCTATGACCATTCAACGGACGCTACACTTATCCGGAGAGTTGGAAGAGAGAGAGAGGTGGGGTTGTTTCTCTAAAGTAGTATTTTATTCAATCTGTGACAAAAATAGTAATTTGCGGCCTTATTAGGCCATTAATCTATGAGAAAAAATTTATGTCACCACACGAAAAAGAAATTCTGAAGAAAAAATTCGGCGCCACCATTCAGCGAATCAGAAAAGATAAACGTCTTACGCTGCGCCAGGTCGCTGCATCCTGTCAGCTGGACAACAGCAAGATCGCCAAAATTGAAGACGGGAAATTCAATGTGGCGTTGTCTACGATCGTAGAACTTTCCCGTGGTCTGGGCATTGCCCCGTCGATGTTATTGGTGGAGTTGACGGGTGATCCTAAGGGATCGCCGCAAGAATGATGGAGCAGGCTGCTGCAATCTGTTCGTCGGAGATGATTAGAGGGGGGGCGATTCGCATGCATTGCGGAGCGAAGAGGAACCAATCTGTCAGGAGACCACCCGCGATACACCGGTCGATGACCTGCTTGTTTTGGTCAAAGCTCCCGAATTCGACGGCGATCAGCAGGCCGCAACTTCGGACGGCCCGGATGGCCGGATGGACCAGCAGGCGGCGGAATAATTGTTCCTTCCGGGCGACCTCTCCTATCCAATTCCCTTCCAAAAGCACCTGGAAAGAGGCCAGTCCGGCAGCACAACAAAGAGGATGGCCGCCGAAGGTTGTTATATGTCCCAGTACGGGGTCTCCGGTCAGCGCCCTCATGACAGGTTCGTCTGCAATAAACGCTCCCATGGGCAAGCCCCCGCCCAGCGCCTTTCCGAGCAGCAGAATATCCGGCACGACCCCATAGCGTTCAAACCCCCATAATGTTCCGGTC
>PMUF01000627.1 GCA_003167015.1 Chitinophagaceae bacterium
ATACCGTATAGAGACTCCGTCCCAGCGGATCACCGTTAAAAGAAATCCCCTTCAGCGACCGCTTCAGCTGCTCCATCATATACACCTTCAGCCCCTTAACAAAGGCGCTGTCCGCCTCGTAGCCGGCCGTGGCCAGCTCCAGCGCCTTCGCAAAGCCTACTATGCCATATACGTTTTCCGTCCCCGCCCGCATATTCCGCTCCTGCGAACCACCATGGATATAGGGGTGGATCTTGACGTTTTCATTGATATAAAGAAGACCTACCCCCTTGGGACCGTGGAACTTATGGCTCGCCCCGGTGATAAAATGGACCGGCGTATTCCGGAGGTCGAAAGGAAAATGACCTACCGTCTGCACCGTGTCCGAGTGGAAGATGGCGCCGTACATTTTACATAACCCACCCACAGCATGAATATCCAGTATATTGCCGATCTCATTGTTGGCATGCATCAGCGTCACCAGGGTCTTTTCTGCAGTGCCCGCCAGCAGCTGCTCAAGGTCTTCCAGGTCAATATGGCCGTTGGGCAGTACTTTGACATGGCTGAGAGCAGCCTCACCCCGCCGGTGCAGGTGCTCGACCGTATGCAGCGTAGCATGATGCTCCAGTGGAGAGCTGATAATATGCGTGCAGCCAAGGTCCCGCACTGCCGCCGTAATAGCCGTATTGGAGCTTTCCGTGCCGCCGGAGGTAAAGAAGATCTCCGCCGGATGCGCATTGAGTATTTTTCCAACGGATTTCCTGGCATTCTCGACAGCCAGCCGGGATTCACGGCCGTAAGAATAAATAGAGGAAGGATTACCGAATTTCTCAGTAAGGTAGGGCATCATGGCTTCCAGTACCTGCGGATCAAGATCGGTCGTTGCAGCATTATCAAAGTAAATTCTTTCCATGGTTGGCAAAAATAGCAATTCTCCACCACTTCAAAAATGTCGGCCGCATGACATCTGACTAAGGCGCAATAGCCTCCCTGATATCCTGCATCAGCCGATGGGCAATATTGTTGGCCGTCGTCTCGAAATTACTCTCCGCATAGATGCGGATGATGGGTTCGGTATTGGATGACCGAAGATGTACCCAGTCATTGTCGAATTCTATCTTCAGCCCGTCATCGGTATTGATCGGATGATTCTTGTATTTCTTTTTTATCTTCTCCAGCACCAACGGAACATCGATCCCCTGGCGAAGCTCGATCTTATTCTTGGAGATAAAATAATCGGGATATTTTTTCCTGAGCGATTTGATGCCATGATTATGATGCGACAAGGCACTCAGGAACAGACCAATGCCGATCAGTGCATCCCGGCCATAATGCAGGTCCGGGACAATAATGCCCCCATTGCCTTCTCCCCCGATCACCGCATCCACTGCCTTCATGGTATGGACCACATTGACCTCTCCGACGGCCGAAGGATAATACTGGCCCCCATGCGCCATCGTGATCTCCTTCAGCGCCTTGGTGCTGCTCATATTGCTGACCGTATTTCCGGGCCTCCTGCTCAGCACGTAATCCGCCACTGCTACCAGGGTGTATTCTTCCCCAAACATACTGCCGTCCTCATTGACAAAGCAAAGCCTGTCCACGTCAGGGTCTACAGCAATTCCCAGGTCCGCTCTCGACTTCTGCACCAGTGCGCTTAACTCCACCAGGTTCTCCGGCAAAGGCTCGGGGTTATGAGCAAACCTGCCGTTAACCTCCTCATTCAGGAGTATCACCTCCTCTACGCCCAGGGCCTTCAGCAGCGGTGGGATAAAAATAGCGCCCGTCGAATTGACGACATCCACGACAATCTTATAGTGCCGCTCGCGGATACCTGCAACATCCACGAGTGGATAGTTGACCACGGCATCGATGTGCCGTTGCAGCCAGACACCCGTGGTGCTGTATTCTCCCAACCGGTCCACCGGGGCAAAAACAAAATCGTCCTTTTGTACCTTTTCCAAAATAGCCGCTCCCTCCGTCGCACTGATAAATTCCCCCTCATGGTTCAGCAGCTTCAGCGCATTCCACTCCTGCGGATTGTGACTGGCCGTGAGAATGATCCCACCGGCCGCCTTCTCCCCCGTTACCGCCAATTCCACGGTAGGAGTGGTTGACAGACCCAGATCGACCACATCCAACCCCATTCCCCGCAAAGTATTCACCACCAGGGCGCTCACCATCTCCCCGCTGATCCGCCCGTCACGGCCGACCACGATCTTCTTTCCCTTTTTTGTTTGCAGGATCCTGCTGCCGTAAGCGGCGGTGAACTTTACGATATCCAATGGAGACAAATTATCGCCGGGCTTTCCCCCAATAGTCCCTCTGATGCCGGAAATACTCTTTATCAATGCCACAACATGCTGTTTTTATGTGTGCCACAAAAATAAGGCTTTCCGAAAGGGTTTTGCCCATAAATTTACCGAAAGATTTACCATCATGCAGCCAGCATCGGAGTGGTTCCGGGAATGGTTCGACTCACCCTATTACCATCGACTGTACTTTGAACGAAACGAACAAGAGGCCATATCCTTCATCCATCGCCTGCTGACCCTGCTCCACCCCCCACCCGCATCGCGAATGCTGGATGTGGCCTGCGGGCGGGGACGCCACGCCCGTATCCTCGCGGGTCAGGGCTATGATGTGACAGGCATCGACCTGGCGCCCTCCAGTATCGAATATGCCCGCCGGTTCCGCAACGATCACCTGGATTTCTACATTCATGACATGCGGCAGATCTTTTGCACGAACTGCTTCGATTACGCCTTCAATTTCTTCACCAGCTTCGGCTATTTCCGGACCCCACGCGATAATGACCGCGTTATAAAAATGGTATCCCTCGCCCTGAAAAAACAGGGGGTCTTCGTACTGGATTATCTCAACGAACATTATGCGCATCAACACCTCATCCCCCGGTCGGAAATGGTGATCGACGGCGTGGTCTATGACATCACCCGGTGGGTTGATCCCACTCACTTCTACAAGCGGATACATATCGTAGACCCAGACGGGAAAGAACCACTGGAATATACCGAAAGAATAGCCAGGTTCTCCCTTCGCGATTTCGATGACATGCTAACCCGGGGCGGTCTGGCTATCCGCAACGTCTTTGGCAACTATAACCTGGATCCCTTCGATATCGATCATTCCCCGCGCCTCGTCATCGTCGCAGAAAAACATCCTCGCTGAAAAACATCCTTGCACAAAAAAAATGAGCCGCCCACAAGGGCGGCCCTTTAAAAAAAATTAAGGATAGGGTTTAATCGGATATCATGACCTTGCAGGATACAGGAAAATCCTGCGCGTGTTATTATTCAACAAAAATACCCACCCTCCGCTGTTAAGTCAATAGTATTTACCCCTTATAAACAAGATTTTATCCGCAGGAATATTGCTATTCTTTTTGCAGCTTTTACCCCCGCCGTTCTCCACCCGCCCTACTTCTTCTTATTCTTCAGCAACATATACCTCGCCGTCTCATACATCCCTTCCGACAGTCGCCTCAACTGCGCTTCCAGCGGCCCATGCGTCACCCCGGGAGGCGGCGGATCGTTATTGACCACCGACACCATGTCCTCCTTGCCGGTTTTGAACCCCCGTCGGTAAAAATAGCCCTCACTGACCACCCCATAATAGGCCTGATCAGGGTCATAGATAAACGCCATCCCCTTTCCCGCCATGCGGGCAGAGTCCAGCAGATCTCTCCCCAATGTAGTATTCGTGTAGGGGATACGACAAAGACCCGCCAGCGTAGGCAGCACATCTACTTGCGAACAGACAATATCCTCCCGTACCGTAACAGTCCTTCCCGGAGCATAGATCAATAATGGAACATGCTCCGCCGTCAGCCGGTCATCCGTCCAGGCACGCGGAAAGAGAGCCCCCGCATCGCCGGGAATACCGTGATCACCGACGAAAAGAAAGATGGTATTTTTGAAATACTTTTCCCGGGACGCCGCCTCTATAAAGGTCCGGTAACCGAAATCCGTATACCGGAAGGCATTCATCTCCTCATTGCTCGCAAAACCGAATTTTTCAAGCGAATCCTTCGAGACCGTCACGGAATGAAAGGCAGCCCGGTCCTCCTGGGGTATCGTATAAGGCCGATGGTTATCCGCTGTCTGAACGATCGCAAAGAAAGGCTGCTGTTGCTGCCTGAGCACCTTGTTGGCTTCCAGAAAAAGGTTCTTGTCGCTGATACCCCAGACATCTACTTTCGGCGAGCTGTAATTCTCCTGTTCATACAGGTGAAGGCCCTGGATATTATTGGTCAGCAATCCCCGGATATTCGCCCAGCTGGTGCTGCCGCCCAGGAAATAATACTTATCGTATCCTTCAAAATCGTTGATGATCGTATGCTGATCGACCGCAGACGGATTTCGGCTGGACGTCGTCGTAGCCGGCGCTACATCCGGGATACCCGTCACCACAGCCCACACCCCCCTGGCCGTACCATAGCTCGGGGTAAAACAACGGTCGAAGAAAATACCTTTGCCGCAAAGACTGTCAAAAAAAGGCGTCGTGTTCAGCGGATTGCCCCACATCGAACTCTTATAAGCGCTGAAGGACTCACAGATCACAATAACGACATTGGGTCGCCCCGCCTCCTCCTTCGGTACGCCTCGCCCCCCATCGGTCGCTCCCGTCAACCCCTCCGCCCCCGGCGCCACCCGCCTCCCGAACACACCGTCATTCAACGTCCTGGAACCGCTATCCCAGCCAAAATACGGCGCCAGCACGGGTATCGCTGCCTTAACCTTCGCCTCATCATAGATGCTATGCCGGAATTTCAGGCTGCTGAAGAAAGACTGGAAAGGATTCAGCGAAAGATTAGCCTGGTAATCGCTACCCAGGCTGAAAGCGTCACTCCAACGCAGCGGAAATTGCCCTATCCTGCCGAAGATCCCCCCTCCCAACAGCACAAACAGGACGACAAACCATATGATCCGCGCCCGCTGCGATATAGGCCGGCTCTCCTGCCGGCTGATACGTTGAAAGATGACCTTCACCAGCCACCGGA
>PMUF01000070.1 GCA_003167015.1 Chitinophagaceae bacterium
CTAAAACATTGGCTATTAAGTCGTTATCCCAGGCTATCCATGCCAAGTTCAGCCGCATTCAATTTACGCCCGACCTGTTGCCGGCGGATGTCATCGGGACAATGATCTATAATCAGCAAAAACACGAGTTTGTCGTCCGTAAAGGGCCCATTTTCGCCAATTTTGTGCTGGCGGACGAAATCAACCGCGCTCCTGCCAAGGTCCAAAGCGCACTCCTGGAGGCTATGCAGGAACGCCAGGTCACCCTGGGCGATACCAGCCATAAACTGGAAGAACCCTTCCTGGTGCTGGCTACCCAGAATCCACTAGAACAGGAAGGTACCTACCCGCTGCCCGAGGCCCAGCAGGATCGCTTTATTATGAAGGTGATCGTCGACTATCCTACCAAACAGGAAGAACAGCTGATCATCCGTCAGAATGTGCAGGGCACTCAATCTCCTGTCGTCGAACAGGTCGTCTCCATGCAGGAGATTATGCAGGCCAAAGACCTGGCCCGCCAGATTTATATGGATGAGAAAGTAGAGCATTATATCCTCGATATCGTCTTTGCCACCCGCACTCCTGAGAAGTACAAGCTGGAAAAGCTGAAACCGCTGATCGCTTACGGCGGCAGCCCCAGAGCCAGCATTAACCTTGCACTGGCCGCTAAAGGCAATGCTTTTCTCAGCAAACGCGGTTACGTCATACCCGAAGACGTACGCTCAATTTCCAAAGATGTGCTGCGCCACCGCATCGGACTGACCTACGAAGCAGAGGCCGAGAATGTAAATGTCGAACAGGTGATCGATGAAGTGCTGAAAGCCATTCCGATCCCATAGATTGAATAACGCGTATGCTCACGACAGCCGAAATATTGAAGAAGGTGAGGGAGCTCGACATTAAAAGCAAGCGGCTCACCCGTCATCTTTTTACCGGAGAATACCATAGTGCCTTCAAAGGCCGGGGCATGAGCTTTCGGGAGGTAAGGGAATATGCGGCCGGTGATGACATCCGTTTCATCGACTGGAATGTCTCCGCCCGGTTCAATCACCCCTTCAGCAAGCTCTTCGAGGAAGAACGCGAGCTGACTGTCATGCTGCTGGTCGATGTCAGCGCCAGTTCCCTTTTCGGCACTGTACACGCACGCAAGAAAGACCTGATCACGGAGCTCTGCGCCGTTCTGGCCTTTTCCGCCATCAACAACAATGACAAAGTAGGCGCCATTTTTTTCAGCGACAAAGTGGAGGCCTACATCCCCCCTAAAAAGGGCCGGGAACACGTGCTGTATATGGTCAGACAGCTGCTGACCATAGAGCCTAAGAGAAAAGGGACCAGCCTGAGCGAAGCCATCCGGTTCTTCAACCGCTCCGTCAGGCATAAATCCATCGTGTTCCTGCTGAGCGATTTCCTGGATGCCAATGGCTTTGACGATGCACTTAAGGTGGCCGGAAAGAAACACGACATGATCGGTATCAAAGTATATGACAAAATGGATATGGAATTGCCTGCTATCGGCATGATGGAGGCGGAAGATTCCGAGACAGGTACCAGACATTGGGTGGATACCAGCGATTACCTGGTGCGGACGAACTACCAACAATATTTCTTTAACCAGACGGAGCAATGTAAAAGCATTTTCCAAAAGGCCGGATGCGATCTCCTGCACCTGCGGACGGACGAAGACTATGTTAAAATACTACAGCGCTTTTTTGCCAGCCGTCACCGGCCGGGATAATACATGATAAGATCATCGTCAAATATCATGGGCCTAACCCTATGCATGTTGCCGGCTGCGCTGCTATCGGTCATACTCCTGTTGCCGCCTGCCCAACTATCCGCCCAGACGCACTCCCGACATCACGCTCCTGCTGCCCCGGACCCCTCCGCTCCGGTCCTCAAGGCTACTGTCGACAAACAAAAGATCCTTATCGGCGAACCCATTCAATTGATGCTGGAGGCTACCGTCACCGGTAATGCTCCGTTGGTCTGGCCATCATTGGACTCACTGCCGCATTTTGAATGGGTGGAAAAGCATAATGTAGATTCTTCCGTTCAGCCGGGCCAGCGCTACTACCGTCAATACCTGACCATCACCAGCTTCGACTCCGGCGCATATGCCATCCCCCGGCTGGCTTTTACTGCCGGCAACAAACAATACTTTACCGATTCGATACGTATCAATATAGGATATACGAAGATCGATCCCAATAAAGATTATCACGATATCAAGGACATCATCGATATCCCCAACCCGTTTGCCCGCTGGTTTGCGTGGATCGTGGCGCTCGTCTCGCTTGGTTCGCTCGCTCTCGTCATTTGGCTGGTCCGGAAAAAGAAGATATGGAAGGCCCGCGCGGAAGGCGGTCCTGCTGCACCCAGCTTATCTCCTTATGAGGAGGCCATCCGCCTGCTGGACGAACTCCGGCGGCAGGACCTGCCGGAGACAGGCGCCATCAAGACCTATTACAGCCGGCTGGGGGACATCTTCAGAGTATATCTCTATCGCCGGCTTGACATTCAGAGCTTGTCTGAGACAAGTGAGGAAATGATCTCCCAACTTCGGCGGCTGGCCCTTCCCGCACAGCAATTTTCAGAGCTGGCGGATACCCTTCGGATGAGCGATTTTGTAAAGTTCGCCAAATATCAGCCGGGACTTGCCGATACCGAAGGGCATTTCCGGACTATTCGCTCCGCCATTGAAGAACTGGAAAGTATCGTCACGGCAGAAGAAGAGGACGCGAGAGCGTCCGATACCGGAAGCGACAGCTCTGAGGTCGGGCAGGACAGGGATGGAGGCAGCTTTCAAAGCGGCGGCCACAAAAAATGAATTAATTAATACCGCGAAATAACGTGCTGTACGATTGGTATCAACATATTTACTTCAGTCAGCCGGCCTTCTTCGGCCTGCTCGCCCTGGTGCCCCTCCTGATCTGGTGGGAGATCAAAAGGTCCGGCGGTGCCCAGGCCACTGTCATGGTGTCGACCGTGCGCGCCTTTCGTGGAACAGGGTCCTGGCGAAATACCCTGCGGCCGCTGCCCTTCATCTTCCGGCTCCTCGCCCTCTGTTGCCTGGTCGTCGCTCTTGCCCGGCCGCAAAGCAGAAATGACGAACAACAAGTCAGTGGAGAAGGTATCGATATCATGCTCTGCCTGGATATCAGCGGCAGCATGCTGTCCGAGGATTTCACCCCCAACCGGATGGAGGCGGCTAAAAACGTTGCCGCCGAATTCATTCAAAACCGGCCTACCGATCGCATCGGATTGGTGATTTTCTCGGGTGAGAGCTTTACCATGTGCCCGCTGACCACGGACCGCAATATGCTGCTATCACAACTGTCCAATGTACAGAGCGGACTGCTGGAAGACGGTACAGCCATCGGCTCCGGCCTTGCAACCGCCGTCGACCGCCTTCGTAACTCACCTTCGAAAACCAAAGTCATTATCCTGCTGACCGATGGAGAGAACAACGGCGGACTGATCGATCCCAATACCGCAAAGGAAATCGCCAAAGAGGTCGGCGTACGCGTCTACACCATCGGGATGGGGACCGAAGGATTTGCGCCCGTACCCGTGCAGACACCCGGCGGCGTCATCATGCAACGGGAGAAGGTCAACATCGATGAGAAATTACTAACCCAGATCGCCAATGAGACCGGCGGTCATTATTATCGTGCCAAAGACAATGCCAGCCTGAAGAATATCTATTCGGAGATCGACCGTCTGGAGAAATCGAAGATCGAGACCACAACCATCCGCCGGTATACCGAAAAGTTCTACCCCTTTGCATTGGCCGCTGCCATCCTCCTGCTGCTGGAACTGCTGTTGAGGTGGACAGTACTGCGAAAGTTCCCTTAATTTAGCGCCATGACGGGAAAAGTATACAAATCCACGGGCAGTTGGTATGTGGTGAAGACTGCAGAAGGCAAGACCTGGAATGCCCGGCTGAAAGGGCTCTTCAAACTGGATGGTATCACCTCTACTAATCCCCTGGCTGTCGGCGATGATGTGGACATGGAAGCAGAAAATAAAGAAGAAAAAACAGCTACCATAACAGCGATACACGACCGGCGTAATTATATTAACCGGCAATCTCCTTCCCATCGCATGCAGCACCATATTGTGGCAGCTAATATAGATCAGTCCCTGCTGGTCGTTACCTTGAAGGAACCCCGGACTTCACAAGGTTTCATCGATCGCTGGCTGGTGACTTGCGAGGCTTATCATGTTCCGGCTGTCCTGCTGTTCAACAAATGCGACCTGTACCGGAAAAAAGAAGAGGAAAGATTCGCAGCATGGAAGGCTATGTACGAGGCAGTCGGCTACCGGCTCATCAGGATGAGCGTCCACACCGGCGAGGGGCTGGATCAGATCAAAGACCTCCTGCAAGGCAGAATCAGCCTCCTGAGCGGTCATTCCGGGGTAGGAAAGTCGTCTTTCCTCAATGTCCTGTTCCCATCCATGGGTCTTAAAACCCATGAAGTCAGCGGATGGAGCGGCAAAGGCACCCATACCACGACTTTCGCGGAAATGTTCGATCTGCCCTCTGCCGCCACAACTATTCCTGCCCTGCCCGACCACAGTGCTGCCGCTTCTGATATCGGACGTATTCCTGTCGGGCCCGAACACAACGCTGGCGCTTCTGGGATCGACCGGTCCATCGACCGGTCTCTTCTCGAACGTCCTCTTCTTCCGGGCCGCATCATCGACACTCCCGGCATGCGCGAATTCGGACTCGTGGATATCTCCCGCCCGGAACTCTCCGGCTACTTTCCGGAAATGCGTGCTCTCGCCGGGCAATGCCAGTTTAACAATTGCCTGCACCTGGAAGAACCGGGTTGCGTCGTGAAGACGGCCGTTCAGGAAGGCCGCATTTCACCGGATAGATATATAAGTTATTGCGCCATCCTCGGTTCGATAGAAGAAAATAATTATTGACCCAATCCACACCCGGATAAAAACTTGGCATGAGATTCGTTTTCATAGTGGCAAATGGATACCAAGATCAAAAGCCAAAAAAATGTTAATAGGTGGGTAAGGGCTGTACTCCTGGCTGGTATAGTGTATTTCGGTTTTATCTTGCCGGATTCTTTCTCCACACATGATAAAATATTACATTTCTCGGCCCACGTGGGAATGAGCTTTTTTGTTGCTGTTTGCATGTACGTGATCTGTAATATCATGCTGCACCTTAGCAAGAGCCGGTCCCTGCTGATTCTGACTTTCGCTACGCTGATCATTGGCGCGATCTATAAATACCTGGAAATTTCCTCTCAGGGCCTGCTGGGGAATTATTTACATAACTATGGTCTGGCTATTTTGCTTAAAGCCACCGGCTGTTATACTTCCATGTCACAAAATATGGCAGGCCTGCTGACAGCCATTCTGTTGATAGAATACATTATTTCTTACTTTCGGGAGCGTTCGTCACATCGGCCCCTTGCTGTTTAATCTCCTGTTTTAAAGGCTCTGGCTGCTTTTCATCGCGTTCGTCACCCAATAGCATACCCCAGGGCTTCAACGGCTCTATCCGGTCGAATACGATCTTCGTAATGGCTACCACCGGGATCGCCAGGAAAGTGCCCGTTATTCCCCAGACGTTTTCACCGACGATAACCGCCAGGATGGTGATCAGCGCGTTGATCCGCACTTTCGATCCCACGATGACCGGCAACAGCACGTTGGAATCGACCAGGTGTATCCCCAAAATAGTACAAATGACCAGCACTAGCTTGGCCGTTCCGGCACTGGCGAAGGTGACCACCGTACTCAGCACGAGGGCGCAGGCGATCCCGATATAAGGTATCAGATTGAACAGGCCGATGAGCAGCCCGAGCAGGAGCGCATATTCGACCCCCAGTATCCACAAGGCCAGACAACTGGCGGTGGCAACGATGACCATTTCCAGCAATAGTCCCAGGATATACTGCCGGATACGGGATTGGATCTCGGCAATGATATCATAGACGAGAACGGAGTTTTCCTCCCGGAATACGGCCACCAGGAACCGGATGATCAGGCGGCGGTAATAGAGCAGGAAAAAAGTATCTATCAGGGTAAACACCAGGAAAACCAGCAGGGAGGAAAAAGACACCAGCACATCTCCAATGACGGAAGACCCCGTCTCCAGAAGTTTCGAAGTGGCCGTGTTGACATACGTCATCTGCTGCTTGATCCGGATATGGAATTTGACCGATATCCAGTGCTGCAGGCTGTCCACCGACGTCAGGACCTGCTGCTTGAACTTGGGCCAGTCTTCCGCCAGGCTGCTGATCTGCGAGCCTACCACGTATAGCAGGCCTGCCAGTGAAAGGACCAGCAGCAATACAGACGACAGCGAGGCCACGCTACGGGGAAATTTCAGCCTTCTTTCCATGAATCCACACACGGGCAGCAGCAGGACAGCAAACAGCAGAGCGAATATCAGGGGAGCGAGTATGTCCTTACCCAGGATAGCAATATAGAATAACGCTATCAGGCTGACCAGCACCATGGCTAGTTTGGTGTAGAAGGGAGCGCTTTGCTTCAGGGATGCCATACAGTCAAATATAGGAAAAATCCTGGCCTTCCCCCGATCCATAAAAGGCCGAGGCCGCCCGCGTTAACGGACGGCCTCAGTAGTAGTAAAGCAGGCAATCGCTGTCGCCGGATCGATCGGCCCGGATTCATGACATCAGTAACTTAGGACATATAACGTCTGGCCGTATTGATGAGTAGTTTGCCTTCCAGAAATTTAGCCACTTCCACGACGGCGTCATTGTCTTTCCGGGGAGCTTCACGAAATTTCCGCGGATAAATGGAGATACCCGTGTAGATGTTGTAATGCAGGGTCAGGATATGACCCTTGTAAAGAAAATCCCACATCAGCGAGTCGAAATCATCTGTCTTTTGAGTGAATTTGATGTCGAGATCGTCGGAGAGGATGTTGGCAACTTCGTAAAAACGCTTTAGGCCGCAATCGTCATCGATGACTGCTTCCGTGCAGCCAAAATCTGTGCGTAGGGTTAGTGGGCTCATAGTGGTAGGGATTTTAAGATATATAATAGAGTACTAATTTCCGCCTCGCCATTTGGCACTTTGGACCTTCTCGCCTGCCAATATCCGCTCTGCACCTACATTCCTCCCATCACTGGGACAGCCGCACTTGGGTCCGAAAAGATTATGGATCCATCCACAGGAGCTAGAGCCGGTCAGTAAGATTGCCAGAAAAATAAGAAGAAGTATGCCGTTGGGTCGTTTCATGTGGATATCGTATATAGAACGATTTAAACCTACGAATATTATCCCTCATT
>PMUF01000273.1 GCA_003167015.1 Chitinophagaceae bacterium
CAACAAGTTTTAATTGTAATTTTTCTTTCAGGTTAATACCTTCAAACAACCGTCTCCCTTCTCCTACAACTATCGGGAGAACCACAATATGATATTCATCAATCAGACCAAGCTCTGCAAGCTGCGAAGCAAGCGTTACACCCCCTGTCATAATATTTTTACCTTGTTCTTGTTTCAATTTAAGTACTTCGTCGTGAAGGCCAGTGCGTACTATCCTCGTTTTTTCTCCTTCAGCGCTGTCCAATGATTGTGAGAATACAATAATCTTGTCCACCGCGTCAAAGGCCTGGGCAAATTCGATCGCTGCTGTTGTCCGCCCGGAAGGGTTTTTCGCGACATCCGGCCAATAGGGAACCATCAATTGATAAGTTTTACGTCCGTAGAGGAAGGTGTCGGCATCTCGCGTGAGGCGGATAAAATACTCCCCCGTTTCTGGATCCGGGGGACCGATTTTCATATGGTCCACAACGCCGTCTAAAGTCGTGCTGATAGCGAAGATTACTTTTTTCATTTTTCATTATATTTATGCATAACTGAACTGATTCCGGCAAAAGTGGGCCGTTTATCCGATCGCGGTGTATACAAAAGGGATTTATTTGTACCATTTATTAAAATAAGAAAAATGGACGAAGTTTCAACAGAATTTAGCATGGAGAAACTCATGACAATGCCCAAAGGAGCATGGCGCGAGTTCGAATCTCCCATGAAAGACCGGGCCGGTCGTGTAAAGATCGCCATTACCGATGCGTTTTTAATCTCGGACGGCACCGCGGTTGCGGATACGGATACAGCCCCCTGGGTGCTATATAACGATACAAGCTTCGTCGAAATGAATTTCATGTTGGAGGGCCACATTTTACAAACTCGTGAAGGGATGCTGGACCGGCATCACTATCGAAAAGGCCATCACAATATCCTGTTCAGCCCGTACACGATGGAAACGAATCAATTGCTTAGCAGCGGAACGCATCGTATATTTTCAGTATATGCTTTACCGGAGAAAATGATGGAGCTGTTCGCCGGGTACCTGGACGAAATGGCCCCGTATGCCGAAAAGTTGGCTAAAGGGGAACCCTTCGTGCTCCATGCCCCGGTGCAGGGCCTTACCAATGAGTTAAAATATTTTTTCGACAGCTTCTGGGTGAGGTCCCTGCCCTTACCTGTCGGGCGCCTGTATTTCGAGTCACGGGTCATGGAATTGCTGGCCAATCAATGCCACCTTTTACTGGAAGCGCCTATACGGCAACCGGTTATCGGGAAGGCCGATCTGGAAAAAATTTACCACGCCAGAGATATTATCTTCCGGAACCTCTACAACCCGCCATCACTCGCGGAGTTATCCGGACAGGTATGCCTGAATGAATTCAAGCTGAAAAAATATTTCAGGCAAGTGTTTGGGCTGAGCGTGTTTGCGCTCGTTCAGGAAGAAAGGTTGAAACGGGCTAAACAACTCATCTTTGAAGGCGAGAAGAACATCTCTGCCATCGCCTATGAATTGGGGTACGCCCACCCCCAGCATTTTCAGCGGGCGTTTCAAACAGCGATTTGGCATTACGCCTGGCAGCTTATTGAAATAGGAAGGGCAGCAAGGCGTTGCCAGCCATCAACAAATAGGAAATTCAAAGTCAAAATCATTCGGTGCGGAGACTTTTGGCGGGATTCATCAGGGCTGCTTTGAGAGCTTGATAGCTGACGGTGGCGAGCGTGATCGAGAGGATACCGGCACCGGCGGTGACGAAGATCCATAGGGATAGCGAGGTGTGAAGCGCATAGTTTTGCAGCCACTTGCTCATGAAGAAATACGATAGCGGCATGGAGACAAGACAGGAGAGGATCACCAGCTTAAGGAAGTCGCCGGAAAGGAGCGCCCAGAGACCCGTCACGCGGGCGCCAAGCACTTTGCGGGCGCCCGTTTCGTTAACGATGGCGGCCGTGCTGTCGATGAGGTGTGCGCGGGAGAAGTCACGTCCTTTGAGGATGTTCCAGCCGATGGTGGGTCCAAAATCGGCGTTAACGAAAATGTCGCGGAACGTGAGGGTTTTTGCTTCCTCACTCATTCCTTCCCATTCGAGCATATTATTCTGATAAAATTCGTTGAGGTTCATAGAGGAGTTGGCGATATTGGCGACCACGCCCGTGTTGAGCAGGCTCTTACGAAGGGCCTCATAATGCGTGTCCAACTCATGCGTATTATCGGGAACGGTGATCAGCCCGGCCTGATCATAGCCCAGTGGTTGATCTTTGGCAAACTGGATCTGACGGAATACGACGATGGTGCCGATGATCAGGGCGAGTGAGATGGAGAATTGGGCCACGACGAGAACTTTTCGCGCCATGCCGGCGCCTTTGCCGGTCTTGAACGCGCCTTTCAAAACTTTTACCGGTCGGAAACCGGAGAGATAGAAGGCCGGGTAGCTGCCGGCCAGCAGACCGGTGACCCCGGTGCAGGTGAGTGAGGCGATCCAGAACAGTGGGGATGTCCGGGGGAAGCTCAATAATTTTCCGGATAAATGACTGAACCAGGGGAGGGTCAGGGCGGCCAGGGCGATGGCGAGGATAAAGGAGAGGAAGGCGAGGAGGACGGATTCCCCGAGAAATTGGGCGATGAGATGACCCCGTAGCGAGCCGAGCGTCTTGCGGATGCCCACTTCCTTCGCGCGTTTTTCGCTGCGGGCCGTGGCCAGGTTCATAAAATTGATGCAGGCCAGCAAGAGGATAAAGACCCCGACGATCCCGAGCATCCTGACGTAGACCATCCGGCCCTCACCGACGGAGTTGCTCTCGTCGTAATGCAGATACAGGCTTTTGAACGGAAGCGCCTTGTAGTTTTCGTACGCGTACTTCACATAGGGGCTGCAGATATTCTTGATGCGGGCCGTCGCCTGCTCGGCAGTAACGTTACCGGCGAGAAGCGCATACATGCGGCAATCATGGTCTTCAAAACTGTTGATATTTCTGACCCAGCTGGTTTCCTCACTGGCCATCGAGATAAAGAAGTCAAAGTCCTTTAAGCTGCTGTTCGCGGGCTGATTGGCATAGACGCCCCCGACGGTGAATGGACGGCGATTTTCATATTTAAAGGTTTTCCCCACCGCATTCTCGGTGCCATAGAGCGCCATGGCCGTCGATCTTGAAATAAGGGCGGTGTTGGGGTCGCGCATGGATTCGGCGGTGCCGCTTAGGAAACGGTAGCCGAAAATGATCGGGAAGGTATACTCCGCCGAAGTGCCCGTCTGGGCGATGCTCTTGTCGCCGTTCACCAGCAAATGTTGGCTGGCCCAAAGGGTCATCGCCGTTTGGGCGAAGACATCCTGATAGTTTCCTTTTTGCAGCCAGGGGTTGAGGGCCGGGGACAGGGTAGTGCCTACATACGAGGGCGGCGTTTTCTCGCTGGTCTGGCCCTTTGGCCACTGATTTTGCATGATCTCCACGATGCGGTCGCCGTTTGGCATCCCCTGATCGACGGAAAGCTCGTCGACTGCCCAGATGCCGATGACCAGGGCGATCGCCATGCCGGTGGCGAGGCCGAAGATGTTGATAAAGGAGTAGCCGCGGTTCTTGCGGAGTTGGCGGAGGGCGACGAGGAGATAGCTTTTGAACATGCGCTTAGTTTTAGAATACGGCAGAACTGTAGCTAGAAAAGTACCTGTTTTTTACATCTTAATAATCAAGTAGTTGCGATTTCTTTGATTTTATTGATTGTCCGGTTCCGCACACTCTATGTTTCGAATCCATTCATCTTGATCGTTCTGCATTGCGGGTTTCATTTTCGAATATTGGTTTTCATGTTCAATCAATGATCGCGATCGCGTCAACTTCGATCAGGTAGTCGGGGGACAGCGTCGCGACGCCGAGCACCACGTCGGCTGGCTTGTGATCTCCGAACAGCGCTACCCGGGCCTTTTCAATAATCGGCAAGCATTCGTCGCGTTTGTAATTGACAACGTAGATTGTGATCCTGGTGACCTGCGCAGGCCGGGCACCGGCAGCAGCAAGTGCTCGGCCGAGATTGCCAAACACCTGGCGCGCCTGAACAGCTAGATCACCAGGGCCAACAAGCTTGCCATTTATGTCTTCGGGCTCCTGGCCCGAGACGAATACCATCTTGCTTCCCGTGGCAACGACGACCTGGGTGTACGTTTGCGGAGTAGGCAGATCTTTGGGATTAATGCATTCTAGCGTCATAGATTAGGTCTCCTGTTATGGTTAAATTCCAACACTCCAAGATACTTAAAAATTGAACATCGCCCCGCTGTAGATGCGACCGTTGAGGAGTTTGGACTTACCCAGGTCCTTATCGCTCGCCATAAGCCCATTGTCATCGATATAGCTGATGCGGAACTGTTTCCATTTGAATCCGAGCGTATAGCTTTTTTGTTTGCAGGCAAAACCCGCCGAGACGAGCGCATTGTTGAAGGGGATCCAATTGGCTCCAAGGGTAAGATCGTAAAGGCCTTCGCTGGTAAACAAGGCATCGCTGCCGAAATTGAATTGTTTCCATCCGTAGCAGAGACCCGCTCCAAGCGAACGCATCTGCCGGTAGGGGATGTCCTGCTGTCCGGGAGAGAAGGCATCCGCATATAAGTGTGTCCCGGTTAAATTCATGAAATTGATGCCGGCCTTGAGGGCGGCGGTGATGGCATAACTGAAGGACAGGTCTGCATCAAAGCGCTGTCTTTTAACCGTTGTGTCGTTATATTGCGTGAAATCCGGCGTTTCGCTTATCAGTAAGGAGACGGGCATGTTGAACCGCTGCCACATGGATTTCACTGCCAGTCCTATGCTAAACCTGTCGTTTATTTTGTAAGCGACGGACACAAAAGCCGCATATTCCTGCAGGGTTCGCAAACTAGGCACGGTATCGTCGCCCGGAAGGCCGGGATAGACGGTGGGACGGAATTCTTGCTGTCGGGTATAGATGGCGCCGGCGCCAAGCGTAAACCTGTCATTGAGCCGCTTGAAGTAGGAGAGCTTTCCATTGTTCTTGAAATTGGTGAAGAGGGAGAGGCCGCCGGCGCCGCCATTCCTTGCCAGCGCGGAAGGGTTCCAAAATACCGCCTCCGATTGATCGCGGCCGGGCGAAAAATTAAAGCCGGCATTGGCGCTAAGCACCATGGGTGATGCCCATAGGAATTTGCCGTAGCCTTGTATATCACCCGGCAGGGGCCGACCCGTATCGACGGGAAAGAAGCCGGCTCCGGCGACCCCCGGCAGGCCAATACCGGTCGTTATAAAATTCAGGAGGGCAGGCGGAGCCGTCACTACATTGAGCGGCGAGACCTTGTTGAGGTCTTCCCCGGGTCTGGCTTCTATCCTGGTGAGGATATCATCTGACTGCAGCGGGTCGAGCTCGGTTTCCTTGCAGCCTGCATTCATCCGGATGGTGGGAACGGTAATATAGGAAAGGGTCGTGCCGTTGTCCCGCCGGACGCTTCGGACCTGGTCCGCCGAAACGAACACGCTGGCTTTCTTTTCGCAAGGCTTGCAACTGGAAATAAAATAGAGCTCCACATATTTGTCCTCAAGCTTTTCCAGGGGTAGTCCCGTATTCACTTCAAAATAGCCCTGATCCGCCGTCATGCCCGACTTCTGCGGTATAAAGCCCGGAACGACGATGACATTCTTCGCTCCGCGGGTAGAATGCTCATCCTCGGCTATAAAGCATTTTACGGTGCCTTTGAATACGAGGATACCCTGGCCAAAAGAGACCAGGTGCAGCCAGGTCAGGCCAACGATAACAAGGAGCGACTTCTTTATGCTGCTATATCTCAATGTGGAAGTTTTTGGAGGACGAAATCGGTATTGCTCATATCCTGCCGGTCGATCTTGAGACTTTTTGTCTTGTCCTTGTAGGCTTTATTCGAGGAAACGAGGTCGATGACATCTCCTATAGCGTAGTCCGTAATATCAAAGGAATAGGAGCCGTCCGTGATCGACTTGCCGGAGAACCGGGTGCCGTCCACCATGATCACTACGTCGGGGATGGGCATCTCGTCCGGGTCGGTTACTCTTCCGGCTATATGGATGCGTTTTGCTGCCGTAAGGGTGATCTGGATGGCGCCGGGGTTTTTGAGAAGCGTGTCGAGTGTCTGTCTTGTATAGCCGTCGCTGGTTATATCCAGCTTTATCTTATCATGCAGTTCCTCCGGGTTAATATCAGAAAATACGGCCAGGCCGGTATTGTCGATCAACTGTTCACGGGTGTATTGAGAGACATAGAGGACGACCTTTCCGCCTGTAACAGGCAGTTGTCGTTCATTGATGACCCGGATGGAAAGCGTTCCTTTGCCGGCACTATGAGGAAGCCAGAATCCGCCAACGACAACGAGCACGACGCCCACCGCGGGTCCTGTCAGGTAATATTTCGTACCGGAATATTCACCCCTTAGCGTACCTACGGAATTCATTACGCCGAATACGATGGCACTGGCCGAGATACCAAAGAGAATAAGGATGAGGTAAAAGACCTGTTGACCGACCTGTTCGGCAACATTGCCTTGTACGGAATGGAGATAATAGTAGACGCAAAAAATGGATACCAGAAATCCAACCGCGGAGATTAGGATATAGACGACAATAGGGACTGGTCCCGCTTTGCTGATTTTGGGTGGGTTCATCGGTATGCCTTATAGATGGCAGGGTAAGGTAGTGTACCCTGCCGGTCCAAAAAACCGTGAAATCACTATTGTCGTTGACTAAGACAAAAATGGGTGTTTTAACGGGGGGATAATAGTTGAGAATCAGCTACATTACTATCTATCGTGAGTTTTAAAATTCAATTGCCAATACTTTCCTATTCTCCATCGTCGATAAATATTTTTGGCTTTTTACCAGCAATAGGTATCGTTAATTTTCCAACTTGTTTTTTTATTCCGGGATCGGTCACCAGATATTGTATACGGGCACTACTGTCAAACTGGTTCTTGCTGATTTCTGAATACCTGTAAGAAATTGGGCTCTGGGCGAACATTTGAGAGGGAAACAGCAACATAAATGAAATTGCATATTTCATTGGACTCATTCTTTAACTCCTAAACTTACAACTTGCTTCAAATCTATCCAAAAAAGGTTCGAAACCTAACTTGGCCGAAGACCGTTAAAATAATGGTTGCCACCTTCATCATGGAATTCCTCACCAATAGATAATCCTGAAGCTGAAACGAGGTATCTGTATTGCTCCGCACCTAAAGACCTCGAATCTTTTTCCGTCATTACATCTTTCCATTCAACCTTGTCAAGAGGAGCAGTGAACAACAGTTTGCCTCCTGGATTCAAAGCCGCAGCCATTTTAGGAATTAGTACCCGCTGCGTTTCTTCAGAGAGCAGGAACATAAGCCCGACAGCAATAATGCCGTCGAAGGAGCGATCAAAGAAAGAAGACCGCTCCACCGATTCACATGCAACAGGCACATAGGGGAAATTTTGTCGGAAATCTTCAACCATTTTCATGGAAGCATCCACTGCATATGCGTTTAATCCTGCCTCAAGCAATATTTTGGTAACTGGGATACCCGTCCCGCATCCAAGATCAAGTATGATTGAGCCCTTATTGAAGCTACCGGCCCAGGCGCGAACCGTTGACGAACCTATTCCATTAACCGCTCTTCCCCTTCCTTTAATGTAAATTTCTGCTATGCTTTCGTATCCATTTGATTCGTCAATCATAAGTCAGGGTTGAAAAATGCTTTAAACCAGACCTGGTGATTAGTCTTTCGCAAGCCGGGGATGTTCATGTTTACAAAAATAAACGTTTACCGAACATCATGGGTCATTCAATTTTTTCTCCTATCTTTTCCCTCCTTTCCGACCAAAAGCGGATTGATTGTACATCCATGGAACAAACGTTTAGAAGCAAAACAGGAGAAGCCGTTCTGATCTGTTCTATGCAGCAGGGCGATCTCGACACCGCAGATTATGTCACAAGGCTGGCATTCGGTACCTTCCTCGGAATGCCGGACCCATTGCAATTCATGGGGGACGCCAGTTATATCCCTACCAGATGGAAGGCTGATCCGGCAGCGGCGTTTTGTGCCAGGATGGATAACGAGGTAGTGGGTTCGGTATTTGCGGTCAATTGGGGCAGCGTTGGTTTTTTTGGACCGCTTACAACCCATCCGAAAGTGTGGGATCGGGGAATTGCGCAATATTTGATGGCGCCTGTCATGGAATGTTTTAAAACTTGGGGATCAAAGCATCTTGGGCTCTTTACTTTTGCGCAAAGCATCAAACACGTTAGTCTTTACCGGAAATTCGGATTTTATCCGCGGTTTCTTACAGCAATCATGTCCAAACCCGTTCAACAGAAATTACAAAATATCTCGTGGTCGTGTTTTTCAGATGCNNTCGGAATGGCGATCTGTCATTGCGGACCGGGAACAGAGGCAGGCAGCGGAACATGCTATATAAAATTCGGCGTCGTTGGTTCCGATGTCAGGTCCGGCCAACATTTTGAAAAATTATTAATCGCGTGCGAGCAGCTGGCCTGGAAAAAATCCCTGGACAAAATAGTAGGCGGAGTGAATACTGCCCGCCGGGAGGCTTACAAGCTGATGCTTGCAAAAGGTTATGCGACAAACGTGCAAGGCGTTGTCATGCAGCAACCTGATGCCGGCTATAATAGGGCAGACGTATTTTTAATCGACGATTGGAGATAGGGGGGTACTCAACCCTGCTTTATTTCCATCTTTTCTTTAGCCACGCCCTGACAGGTTCATCATAATATTTCAGGCTTAGGTAGGCAAATATGATCGATACCGCGAAAGTTAAAATGCCATAGATCAGCTTTAGTTCCAATGGCGCGTGGTTGTTGTCACTTACCCAACCGGTATAGATATAAATAAATGCATAATGAGTGATATAAATTGGGTAGGAGATATCCCCAAGGAACGTGCAAACTTTATTTTCCTTGACACCCTTGATGATGCCGTTGGCGCCGAGATAGACAACGAATGGAAAGACAAAAATGATGCTTAGTGATTCAAATAAACCGTTTAGCCAGGCGTGCTGTGGATCACCGATCCTCGGGACACATAAGACAACCAAAAGCAGTACGCTGCATAGCAGAAAAGCATTGTTAATGTGGCCCGGCTTTATAATTCTTGACAGCAGCAGTCCGGCGAAAAAGGGGTAAACCAATCGGGTAAACCCGATTCGCAGCTGTTCCTCATTCAGCGACCAGCCGCCGGTCATGTCACCTGACTTACAGGTAACGGAGTACTGGATGAGTACTGCGGCTGCAATCAGCACGAGTACTGTTAACGCTGTTTTGGACAGCTTACGCAAACCGATGGCGTACAGGATATTGGCCACATATTCAAAAAATAACGACCAGGCAGGTCCGTTCAGCGGATGCATTTCCTGCCAACCGCGGATATCCCAGGAAACTGGAATGGGTATGAGCGTAAACCCGATTAGCATGATCAGCAGCATTTTCCATACCGGTACGGTATGGATCAGCGGCCATAGATGAGAGTCGCCAAAATAAAAGCAGGCTGCGCCGATAAGGCTTCCCATTATAACCATTGGCTGCAACCGCTCCAGGCGGCGTTTAAAAAACCCTCCTATAGTGAGCTTGCCCCATCGGTCATCG
The DNA here is from genome assembly GCA_003167015.1 of Chitinophagaceae bacterium. Classification (GTDB taxonomy): domain Bacteria; phylum Bacteroidota; class Bacteroidia; order Chitinophagales; family Chitinophagaceae; genus Puia. The sequence continues at coordinate 9,590 of PMUF01000273.1, forward strand.
TAAGCGTAACCTATCACAAACCCCGACAGTAGAAAGAAGAAATCAACGGCCAGATAACCGTGATTAATCAGCTGCTCATATGGGCCGGTGGAATTTGCCTCACAAATATGGAACAGTACAACGGTTATAGCGGCAACCCCGCGGAGCCCGTCCAGTATCGGGTAATGTGGTTTGGATTTTATAGAATTTGCGTC
>PMUF01000592.1 GCA_003167015.1 Chitinophagaceae bacterium
GCGGTCTTGCCGATCCCGGCCATCCCGCCGATCGCGTGAATGCTCACCACTCCGCCCGGGCTCCCCGCAGCCGTCACCGCGCCGGTCAGCTGGCGCAGCTCAGGCTCCCGGCCGGTGAACGAGGCGATATCACGGGGCAAGGTCCGGGTCGCCGCCGGCGAGGCTGGCACTGGTCGCCGACCACGGGCAGCCGCCTCGAACGAGGCCCGCGCAGCGCCCTGCAGGCTCAGCGCATCGGCCAGCAGCCGGGCTGTCTCCTTGCGGGCGGTCAGCGCCACCCCCCGCTCTAGGTCGCTGACCGTTCGCCCTCCCACGCCAGCGGCCTCGGCCAGCTCTTCTTGGGTCAGCCCCGCCTCAGCCCGCAACCGCCGCAGCAAGCCGGCGAACGACTCCAGTGACGGCTCGATCGCGACCACCCCCCACCGCCCATCGGCTGCGGGCCGGCCATCGCCCAGATAACCGGTCCCAGCAGGCCCGCAGAAACCGCGGCAAAAGCGTAACGGCCACCGGCAGACACCGGCTATACCCCGGGCAGCCGTACCGGCCGCTGCGCCCGGCGGTCAGGGTCTCGAAACCGTGGGTCATTCCGTGGGTCTCCCGCATGGTGACCGCCCAGTTCCCTGGCTTACGTTGCCGGTGGAATCCACGAACAGCTACCTGTAAGGGAGTTAAGCGTGAGAGGCATGCGCAGTTTGGCCGTGGCCGTCATTGCCACTCTGGTCGCGGCCTCAGCGTGTTCCACCGGCCACAGCCAGGCAGCAAAGACTCATGCAGAAGCGGTGGATCAGCCTGTTCCCGCGCCAGTGTCGACTCCGTCCAGGCCGTCTGCTGCGCAGCAGGCGCAGAAAGTGATCGAGGCGCAGCATCAGATCCCGCCGCTGCAGACGGCGGGAACCTTCTGCCTTGCAGGAATCTTCAAGGATCTTACGGACAACGCCAGGGACGCGGCGATCAGCAACGCCCTGAACGACGTCGATCCGACCGGAGGGGAAGCCTTCGCCTGGAAGCTCTACAACTTCGAAGGCGATCAGGTCACGGTGCAGAAGCAGCTAGCCAGCGGCCAGATCTTCAGCGGCACGTTCGAGCTCGGGCAACTCATATACGCGATCCTCAGCGAGGCCGGGGACCTCGCGGGGAAGTACGACCGAGAACTGGCATTCCAGTGGAAACTGTTCGGCCTGATTGGTCCAGCCGCCGTCTACTGCGCCGAGGCCGCCTTCTGGCTGGACGGGACCGTGGGCGGCCAGATCGGCACATACCTCCGGGAGCGGTTCGGTGGTCCCCCTAGCCAGCCGACCCCTTCCCCAACTGCCGTTCAATCGCCGCTTCCCGCGTCCGCCGGTCAGTGTGTCTTTGTGCTCCCGAACCAGGTCGATTGCACAAGCTCTATTCCCGAAATTACGCTTGAAGGGGAGAATGACGGCGATACGTCAGGGTGCACCTTCAGCGGCCAAATCAGCTGGGGAGACGGCATTCAGCAGACGGTCCATTACCAGGGCGCTAACGGCATTCCATCCTTCGTCGCCAACCATATCTACGCCCAGCACGGCACATTCTCAATTACTCTCACGCCGAGTGTTGTGTCCGGAGAGTGCAGTACCTTCAATGGCTCTTACGCATTCACGTACCAATAATCTGCTAAGAATCAAATTCGGTGATTACGGCAGCTAGTATCGTGGTTCTCATATTTCTGGAGGAACAATGAGCAGGGCCATGGTCGTGACAGCACTCTTCGGCACCGCTATCTTCGGGCTCGCTGCGTGCGGCGGATCTGGAAGTTCCCAGTCTGCAGGCCAAAGCGAGGAAACCGTAAACCAAGTGCCGACAAGTCCGCCAGAGTCGGCCATCCAGGTACTCCAGGATGACGGTTTCCCGCCCGCTGTTATCGCGATACCCCTTCCCCCGAACGCGGTCGACATAGCCGAGTCGCCCTCGGATATCAACAACGAGAATAACCCCCAGGAACTGGTTGTCGTCTTTAACAGTCCGTCTGCCGCCAACTCGGCCGCCACAAGCGAACGGGAGATGCTGGCCAATGCCGGGTACACCGCCGTTACCGTGTCTGTCAAGGCTGATGGCTATGCCGTTGTCGTGCATGGCAGCACGAGCGACTTCCTCAAGCTAGGCCTGGGCTGAGATGTTGCAAACAGTCCCGAGCAGAAGATGCCGGCTTCTACGCCTCCGACCGCGGTACCCCGACTACCTGGCTCGGCTCGTGACCTGGTTCGAGAGGTACATGCCGGCCTGATCGCCCAGGCACTCAACCCGCCGGGCAGACTCCCCGCAGCGGCAAACAAGTATGCGTGCGATCCAGTTTCGCTGGGATCATTTGCTGCATGTCTTGGCCCTGGACGAAAACCGCCGATGTGGCCGGGTTGCTGACAACGATGAACAAGAAATGGAGCGAACTGCATGCAGAAGTGCCTTTCTCCTACAGCTTTCTCGACGACCGCTTCAACAATACCTACAAGAATGAGCAGCATATCGGTCTCATCCTCGGCATCTTCGCAGGGCTCACCATTTTTGTCGCCTGCCTGGGATTGTTTGGCCTGGCGACTTACACCGCGGAACAGCGTACCCGTGAAATCGGTATCCGCAAGGTACTGGGCGCCGGCATCACCAGTATTGTGACACTCTTATCGAAGGATTTTGTCCGGCTGGTGGTAGTGGCTTTCCTCATTGCCGCCCCTGTAGCCTGGTGGGTAATGAATCAATGGCTCCTGGATTTTGCCTACCGCCTGCCCATCAGCTGGTGGATATTCGCACTGGCCGCTATCCTGGCCCTCCTCATCAGTCTGTTCACTATCGGGTATCGGGCCATCAGGGCCGCTTCGGCCAACCCGACGGAAAGCCTGAGGGCCTCATAATCTGAAGAGACGATGTCGTCAAAGACCCGGATCAGCCGGGCATAGCAGGTGCCGGAAAAGGCTCGGGCCAGTATTTTTTCATGAGTTGCTGGATGAACCTCACCCGTATCCTCAAATGTCCGGGCTGTACAAAAGGATAGAATTCATCATGGGTTGTGTGGAAATCCGAATAGAAAAGCCAGAACCCCAGCGTGAGATAGGGAATAGCCTGGAGTTCCTGTTCGCTCACGGGACGACAGGCACGATAGGCAGTCAGGAAATGCGCATAGGCCTGATCGAAGGCATCGGCAGTCATCCGGCCGAAGTGTACATCGATGGTCATGTGTTGCCAGAAGGTCATGATATCGTTGACCAGCCAGCCGCGGCCCATAAAGTCAAAGTCAAAGAAAGTCACAGAATCGCCGTCGAAATGAAAGTTCTTGGGAAGGAAATCAAAGTGACAATACCCGGTGGAAAATGCTGACACATCCAGCTGCGCCAGCTTCCTCACCACTTGCTCCACGGCCAGTTCCAGCCAGGCATATCCTGCCGGGTCTTCGCTGAAGTAAGGCTTCAATCGGGCCAGCGGCCCGAACAGGGTGGTCTCCGGATCAAAATGCCAACGCCCGGCAGGTAATTCCAGCGTGGCAGAGATCTCATGAAACCGGGCCATCTGACGCCCCAGCTCCCCCAGCTGTGCCTCATTCAGTATCGGAACAGACTTGCCCGGGGCATAGCTGAACAGAACGGCGCAACGCTGGCCTTCCGCCGCAGGAATAGATTGAATGAACTCCCCGGCAACATCGGGAACAGGGAACGATACCGGAACCTCCGCCCGCTGCAAGGCCAGCAGCAGATCCACTTCTGCGCCAATCTGCGCCCGGTTGCGGTGCGATGACCTGTACACCCGCAGGATATAGCGGCGCCTGGCGGATTCGACCAGATAGGTATCTCCCACCCCGCGGACCAGGAACTCGCACCGGACAGCAGCTAATCCATATTTTCGGGAGACAAGGTCGGCCAGGGCGGATGACAGCAATGTCGAATAGGAAGCGGGGAAAATGGAGTTCATCGCGCAAAAATAAAAAAGTCTGCCCCCGGAGGAGCAGACTTGCATATTATCTTTTTGGTGCGGGTCGCCGGTGTCTTTGGCGCGGGCCGGTGACCGACGGCGTTATTCCGCCAGATTTAATTTCTTGTCGCGTAATTCTCCCAGCTTCTTCTTCCCATAGGTCAGCCGTGTGATGACCACGAAGAGTACCGGGACGATGAAGATGGCGAGGCTGGTAGCAGCAAACATCCCGCCCAGCACGGTGAAGCCAATCGTATTACGGGCGACCGAACTGGCGCCGGAGGCCAAAGCCAGTGGCAATACCCCCAGCAGGAAGGCGATAGAAGTCATCAGGATAGGACGCAAACGCAACTTTACGGCATCCAGGGTGGCCTGAACGACCTCCATCCCCCGGTCGACGCGTTCCTTGGCAAACTCTACGATCAGGATGGCGTTCTTGGCGGAGAGACCGATCAGCGTGATCAACCCGATCTGCGCATAGACGTTATTGGTCAGCCGCGGTATAAAGGTCAGCGTAAGGATGGCGCCGAATACGCCGATGGGCACAGCCAGGAGTACCGAAAAGGGCACAGACCAGCTTTCATACAGTGCTGCCAGGAAGAGGAAAACGAAGATGATCGACAGTGCAAAAATATACACGGCGCTGTTGCCAGATTTTATTTCCTGCAGGCTGAGGCCCGACCAGTCATAGCCATAACCTTCCGGTAAGACCTTGGCGGCTACCCGCAACAGGGCCTGGTTGGCCTGGTCGCTGCTATATCCTTGTTTGGCGCCTCCGTCGACCTCTGCGCTGCGGTAGATGTTGAAGTGGGAGATCAGTGGCGCGGTCTCTATCGGTTTATAGGAAAGTACCGTGCTCAGTGGGATCATCTCTCCGTTGACATTCTTCACGTAATACTTATCAAACGAGTGAAGGCTGTTGCGGAAGTTGGTATCGGCCTGCGCCACCACATAGAAGTTACGGCCATAGATGGTCAGCTGATTGATATAGGTGCTACCCATATACATCTGCATGGTATTGTAAACTTCCGCCAGATTAAGACCTAGCTTCTTGGCCTTATCGCGATCGACATCGACCTCGTAGCCTGGCGTACGCGCACTAAAGAAAGTAAAGGCGTTGCCGATCTCGGGTTGTTTGTTTGCTTCGGCCACGAACTGGTTGACCACCCGTGAGAAGGTCTGGATGTCGTCGTTGGACTGCCGCTGCTCGATCTGGATGCTGAAGCCGCCGGCATTACCCAGACCGGGAACAGCCGGAGGTGGGATGACCACGATCCTCGCCCCCTTGATAACGGAGAACCGTTTGTTCAGCTCGGCGATGATCCCATAAAGCTGCTCGGATTTCTCTTTACGCTCGTCCCAGGGCTTGAATTGCATAAAGATGCTACCACTGTTCGACTTGATACCGAAGGTCAGGATGTTCAATCCGCCGAGAGCCGCCGTATGGAGAACCCCGGGAACTCTTTGGGCGATATGCTGAATGCTGTCCAGCACCTCCAGCGACCGGGTGGTGGAACCGGCCTCGGGGATCTCGTAGCTGATATAAAGACGGCCATCGTCTTCAGTAGGTATAAAGCCGGTAGGCTTCTTACTGAACAGCAGGTAATCGCCGACACAAACACAGGCCAGCAGGACAATCACGAGGGGCGCCCGCTTGATCCAGCCACCCACGCCATTGGTATAATGATGTGTGACCCTTTCGAACCAGTTATTGAAATAATAGAATCCTTTATTGAGGCCTTTGGACTTCTCGTCGATATGATGCGGCTTCAACAGCAGCATACAGAGCGCCGGTGTCAGTGACAATGCGACAAAGGCCGATATCATCACGGAAATGGCGATAGTGATGGCGAACTGCTGGTATAACCGACCTACGATACCCGGGATGAATCCGACCGGTACGAACACCGCCGCCAGGATCAGGGCGATGGCGATAACAGGCCCGGAGATATCGGCGATGGCTCTTGCCGTGGCCTCTTTCGCCGACAGTCCTTCGGTATCTATATAATGCTGTACCGCCTCCACCACCACGATGGCGTCATCCACAACGATACCGATGGCCAGTACGAAACCGAACATCGTCAGCGTATTGATGGTAAAATTCAGCGGGATGAAGAAGATGAAAGTACCGACAATGGCCACGGGGATAGCCAGTACCGGGATCAGCGTAGACCGCCAGTTCTGCAGGAAGAGGAACACGACGATCGTCACCAGCAGCAGGGCGATCAGGAGGGTATTGACCACATCGGCGATGGATACCTTCACCACCGACACGGACTCGAAGGGGACCTTGTAATCGATATCAGCGGGAAAGTATTTCTTCGCGTCCGCCAGGGCCTTGTATACCCCATCGGCCGTCGCCAGCGCATTGCTGCCCGGCGCCTGGTACACCAGCAGATAGGAGGCGCGATCGCCGTCCACGAATGAGTTCGCCTGGTAGCTGACCTTGCGCAAAACAGCATCGTCTACCTGAAGGATATCGCCCGCATCCAATTGGGCAAGGTCAGCTACCAGGCGAACTCATTCGTGGACGGCGATAGCGCCTCCTATCTGCTGGTGTACCAGGCGCCG
>PMUF01000597.1 GCA_003167015.1 Chitinophagaceae bacterium
TCCGCGGGGCCTCGCAAATCATCTCTTACGAACTGGCCATGGGGCTGTCGATCATTGCCCTGCTGATGGTGACGGGGAGCCTGAGCCTGCGGACGATCGTCGAGCAGCAACAGACCGGCCACTACTATATCCTGCTGCAACCGCTGGGCTTTCTGATCTTCCTGGTCTGTTCCTTTGCGGAATGCAACCGCACTCCGTTCGACCTATCAGAGGCAGACAATGAGCTGAACATGGGCTTTCACCTGGAATATTCCTCGATGAAGCTGGGCTTTTACCTCTTCGCCGAATATGTGAATGTGTTTATCAGCAGTGCGGTGATGGCGACGTTGTATTTTGGCGGGTATGACATCCCGTTTGTGAATAACGTGTCACTGGCGGAGAAGATCGGGCAGAATCCGGTTGCGGTGCTGCAGATCGTGAGCTTTTTTGTGAAGATCGTGGCTTTCATTTTCTTTTTCATGTGGGTACGGTGGACGATCCCGCGCTTCCGCTATGATCAGCTGATGAAGCTGGGGTGGAAGGTGCTGATTCCGCTGGCGCTGATCAATATGCTGGTGACGGGATTTTTGGTGTTGTTGCATCAGAATAACTGGCATCTCTAACGCCGGGACGGCGTTAGGCGTACCCAAACGCAGTGAAGGGTACGAGCGAGGAGAAGCGTGACGAAGCAGCTTCGACGAAGCTCCAAAGACGCAGACATAGGCGGTGGAGGCCGCAAAGCGGCCGGAGGAGGTAGGTTGAAATTAATTGGTGGTTTCAGAGGAGAAAAATATTTTTGCGAACGTTTATAAAAACTGATTATGCAACCTTTAACGAGCAGGGCTAAAGCGGTGGACCGCAAACCAATGACGATGTGGGAAAGGATGTACCTGCCGGCTATTGCCAAAGGCATGTCGATTACTTTCGGCCATATGTTCAAGAAAAAGCCGACGGTTAATTACCCGGAGAAGACGAGGCCTTTCAGTCCTGTCTTCCGTGGACTGCACGTCCTGAACCGCGATGAGCAGGGAAGGGAGCGTTGCACGGCCTGCGGGCTTTGCGCTGTCGCCTGCCCTGCCGAGGCGATCACCATGGAAGGGGCCGAACGTCTGCCGGGGGAAGAAAATCTTTACCGCGAGGAGAAATATGCCGCCAAATACGAGATCAATATGTTGCGCTGTATTTTCTGCGGATTGTGTGAGGAGGCGTGCCCGAAGGATGCGATCTATCTGTCGGAGACGTTCGCGCCGGCGAATTATACCCGGAAGGGGTTTATTTATGGGAAGGAGGAATTGCTGATCCCGAATCCGGTCGATCAGCCTGAGGAGTTTGCATTGGCCCGTGGGGCCAACGAGCCGACGACGGCGGGATAACCGAGCGTAGCGAAGGTTAGGAACAAGGAGAAGCGAGGGACGACGCTTCGACGAAGTTCGGGGTAGACGGGCGGCGGCCGCGGACGGATAGGGAGGCGGCGCGGTAGGGAGGACTAAAGACAAAAATTTTATAACAACTGCTCCATGGGTATTACGCAAGTTCTGTTCTGGTTTTTAAGTATCATGGCGATCCTTAGCGCCATCCTGGTGGTGATCAGCAAGAACCCGGTGCATAGTGTATTGTGGCTGATCGTCGTGTTTGTTGCCATTTCCGGCCATTATATTTTACTGAACGCGCAGTTCCTGGCGATCGTGAACCTGATCGTGTATGCGGGGGCTATCATGGTATTGTTCCTATTCGTGTTCATGCTGATGAACCTGAATGCGGAAACGGAGCCGCAGAAGAACCGCTGGCTGAAGATTGCCGGGGTGATAGCGGGGGGATCGTTGCTGCTGGTGCTGGTGGCGGCCCTGAAGAAGGCCGATCTGAAAACGCAGGTGGCGCAGATGAATAACGGGGATATCGGGCTGATCCACAACCTGGGCATGAGCCTTTTCCATGATTATGTGATACCGTTCGAGATCAGCAGTGTGCTTTTCCTCTCGGCTATGGTCGGAGTGGTGGTAATAGGAAAAAAAGACTAACATCATATTATGCCGATAAACTATTACATTTTTCTGTCTGTGACGCTGTTCTGTATTGGGGTAGCCGGGGTGTTGACGCGTCGCAATGCCATCATCATTTTCATGTGCGTGGAGCTGATGCTGAATGCGGTGAACCTGTTGCTGGTGGCTTTTTCGAAGATGCAGTTTCACGCATTGGGGGCGTCGAGGCCACAGGCGGGGATCGATGCGCAGATTTTCGTGTTCTTTATCATGGTGGTGGCGGCGGCCGAAGTAAGTGTAGGGTTAGCGGTTATTGTGATGATGTATAGGAATACGCATTCTATAGACGTTAATTTCCTTAATAGGTTGAAACATTAATATGACACAATTAGTCTGGCTGATCCCCGTGTTGCCTCTCGTGGGATTTTTGTTGACGGGTCTGTTTAGGAATTATTTGTCCAAGGCGCTGACCGGGATTATCGGTTGCGGGACCATTTTGGTGGCCTTTGTGTTGAGCGTGCTGATCTTCGGGGAAGTGCGGCAGGCAGGCGCTCAACCGGTGACGGTGACGCTGTTCGACTTTATCAGCGTGGGCAAACTGAGCATTCCATTTGCCTTCCTGGTTGACCAGCTGTCGGTGCTGTTCCTGCTGATTATTACGGGGGTGGGCTTTTTGATACACCTCTATTCGACTTCTTATATGCATGAGGAAGATGGGCCGCAGTACGCTCGCTACTTTTCGTACCTCAACTTATTCGTGTTCTCGATGCTGCTGCTGGTACTGGGCTCCAACTTCGTGATCCTCTTTATCGGCTGGGAAGGCGTAGGGCTGTGCTCCTACCTGTTGATCGGCTACTGGTTCAAGAACCTCGAGTTCGGGAATGCCGCTAAGAAAGCCTTTATCATGAACCGGATCGGGGACCTGGGCTTCCTGATCGCGATCTTTTTGATGATCAACGAGTTTGGCTCTGTCGATTTCAATTCAGTGTTCGGGAGGGCGAGCGGCGCTTCGGTGGGGTATCTGACGGCGATTACTCTGCTGCTGTTCGTCGGCGCCATGGGCAAATCGGCCCAGCTCGGCCTGCACACCTGGCTGCCTGACGCGATGGAAGGCCCGACCCCGGTCAGCGCGCTGATTCACGCCGCCACCATGGTCACCGCCGGCGTTTACATGGTCACGCGCACCAACGTTATTTATCAACTTTCGCCTAAAGCCATGGGAGTGGTCGCGCTGGTCGGCGCCATCACCGCGCTGTTCGCGGCGTCGATGGGCGTGGTGCAAAACGACATCAAAAAAGTTCTCGCCTACTCCACTGTTTCCCAGCTTGGCTACATGTTTCTCGGCTGCGGAGTAGCCGCTTACTCAGCCGCAGTCTTTCACCTGATGACCCACGCCTTCTTCAAGG
>PMUF01000030.1 GCA_003167015.1 Chitinophagaceae bacterium
TACGAACAAGGAGGAGCGTGGCGAAGCAGCTCCGACGAAGTTCTGGGCTAAAACTCCGCGCTCTTGGGCGTCCGGGGGAAGGCGATCACGTCCCGGATATTCGTCATGCCGGTCACGAACAGCATCATCCTTTCGAATCCCAGCCCGAAGCCTGCATGCGGCACCGTTCCGAAGCGGCGGGTGTCCAGGTACCACCACATCTCCTCTGCTGGGATATGCATTTCCTGCATTCTGGCCTGCAGCCGGTCGAGGCGTTCCTCCCTTTGAGAGCCGCCGACGAGCTCGCCGATGCCCGGGACCAGGATATCCATGGCTGCCACTGTTTTGCCGTCGTCGTTTTGCCGCATATAGAAGGCCTTGATCTCCTTTGGATAGCCGGTGACGATGACGGGCTTTTTGAAATGTTTTTCCACGAGATACCGTTCGTGCTCGCTTTGCAGGTCAATGCCCCATTTTATGTCATACTGGAACTTCTTCTTTTTATAGGCAGGCGATTGCAGTAATACGTCGATGGCCTCGGTGTAAGAGATCCGCACGAATTCATTGGACAGCACGAATTCCAGCTTTTCGATCAATCCCAGTTCACCTCTTTCTGCCTGTGGCCGTTGTTTTTCCTCTTCGGCCAGTCTTTGCGCGAGGAATTCCAGGTCTTCGCGGTTATGGTCCATGACATATTGGATCAGGTAGCGGATAAAGGCTTCTGCGAGGTTCATGTTGTCTTCGAGATCGTAAAAGGCCATTTCCGGTTCGATCATCCAGAATTCAGCCAGGTGGCGGGCAGTATTGGAGTTTTCTGCCCGGAAAGTGGGGCCGAAGGTATAGATCTCGCTGAGCGCGGTGGCGCCGAGCTCGCCTTCCAGCTGGCCGCTGACCGTTAGATTAGATGCCCGGCCGAAAAAGTCTTCGCTGAAGTCGACAGTGCCGTCTTCTTTGCGCGGCGTGTGATCGAAGGGCAGCGTGCTCACGCGGAACATCTCTCCGGCGCCTTCGGCGTCAGAGGCNNGCAAAAGCGAGGGCATGCCGGATGCGGAAGATGGCGCCGAATGTATTGGTGCGAAAGCGCAGGTGCGCGATTTCCCGCAGGTATTCGAGACTGGGTCTGTTCTTCAGCTGCAAGGGGTAGGTGTCGGGGTTGCATTCGCCCAGGACCTCGATGGTAGTGGCCTTTACTTCCACCGCCTGACCTTTGCCCAGGGAGGCGACAAGCCGGCCAGTCACCTTGAGGGACGCGCCGGGAGTGATCTTTTTCAGCAGGTCTTCGTCAAACGCACCCAGCTCTGCCACTACCTGCAGATTGTTGTTGGTAGAGCCGTCGTTGAGGGCGATAAACTGGTTGTTGCGGAAGCTTCGTACCCATCCCATGACGGTCACTTCCTGGTTGTCGGGTGTCGTAGCCAAAAGCGCTGCAACTTTCACTCTTGTGTTGAACATAGCTCGAATATTAAAGGGTGGCAAAGATAAGGACATAATCTGCCGATTTTCCACGCTATGCGTGGAGAAAGCCAAAAAACCACTGAAACCCAGCCCTTTTCAAAATTTTTTTTTGAATTTTGCGATATATATGCTAAAATTGCAGTGTAATTAAGCTGATTAGTTCCCTTTTCCAATGCTCACAGCTCGTCAGTTTTAACTCATTCTGTTCATAATAATCAAAATTCATTTCAAACATTTTCAATTTAACAGGCCTCACTGTTTGAGAATGGTGTTCAACTCTCAAGTTATTTTATGTACGATATTCTCCAATTGAACGACATGCTCGTTCCTGAACTCCTCGATATTGCAGAGCAGTTAAAAATCCCCGGTGCCAAGAAGCTCGAAAAGCAAGACCTTGTTTACAAAATCCTCGATAAGCAGGCTCTTTCCGCCACTGATAAAAAGGACAACAAATCAGATAACGAAGACGACAAGCCTAATAAGCGCAAGCGCATTATAAAGACTACCACTTCCAACAGCACAGAAGAAGCTATCGTGGAAAGTGGTGATGAAGAAAAGCCTAAGAAGGCGGAAGTGAAAAAAGGAAACAAGAAAGAAGAGAAGCCGGTAGTGCTGAAGAAACGTAAGAAAGATGAAGAGCCGGAAGAGGCTCTCGCCGCTGCACCCCCGCCAAAAGCAGTACCCGTAGCAAAGATACAAACCGTCAATGAACGTCCGCCACGGCAGGCCCCGCCGAGTTATGAGGTGGCGGCGAGAGAACAGCAGCCAAGGAACGAGCGGCATGTAAATCAACAGTCGGCACAGCCGGGAAATGAACAGCCCAGGCATGAGCAGCCGCGATATGCACAGCCGGGAAATGACCAGGACGAAGACGAGTCCAACGACGAACGGGACGAACAAGGCCAGCCCGGACAGGAAGATGGTAATTCGCAGGACGAATCCAATTTCGACCGCGGTGAAGGCGGCGATCACTTTGCGGAAGGCCGTACCGGCGATGCACAGGCTGGCAGACTATATCCGCAACGCCGCAACGAAGTCTTCAACATCGAATTCGACGGCGTTATCCAGGCGGAAGGCGTGCTGGAAATGATGCCCGACGGTTACGGGTTCTTACGCAGCAGCGATTACAACTATCTCTCTTCTCCCGACGATATTTATGTCTCTCCTTCCCAGATAAAATTATTCGGACTGAAAACAGGGGATACTGTGCTGGGTGCGGTACGTCCGCCCAAAGAAGGGGAAAAATATTTCGCCCTCCTGAAAGTGGAAACGATCAATAACAAAGGTCCCGAAGAAGTCCGCGATCGCGTACCATTCGATTACCTGACGCCGTTGTTCCCCTTCGAAAAGCTGAACCTTTTCACTACGCCAAGCGATTTTTCCACCCGCATCATCGATCTGTTCACCCCGATAGGTAAAGGACAGCGCGGATTGATCGTAGCGCAGCCCAAGACAGGCAAGACGATGCTGCTGAAGGCCGTGGCCAATGCTATTGCCGCCAATCATCCGGAATGTTACCTGATGATCGTGCTGGTAGATGAACGGNNAGGAAGTGACCGATATGGAACGTAGCGTAAGAGCGGAAGTCATCGCCTCAACCTTTGACGAACCGGCTGAAAAACACGTGAAAGTCTCTACCATCGCGCTGCAGAAAGCCAAACGGTTGGTGGAATGCGGCCATGATGTTGTGATACTGCTGGATTCTATTACCCGTCTCGCCCGCGCACACAATACCGTGGCGCCCGCCTCCGGTAAAGTTCTGTCCGGTGGTGTTGAGGCGAATGCCATGCAGAAACCCAAACAATTTTTCGGCGCTGCCCGTAAGATCGAGAACGGTGGTTCGCTGACGATCCTGGCGACTGCGCTGATCGACACCGGTTCCAAGATGGATGAGGTGATCTTCGAAGAATTCAAGG
>PMUF01000118.1 GCA_003167015.1 Chitinophagaceae bacterium
ACAGCCGCAACCATCACAAAAACCATCGACGGTTACACCTTCAGGGACCTCAATAAAAACGGGCGGCTCGACATCTACGAGGATGCCCGCCAGCCGGTTGAGGCAAGAGTAAACGACCTGCTGGGCCAGATGTCGCTGGATGAAAAAGCCGGGATGCTGTTTATCAACGGCGCGAAGGTCAACGATGACGGGTCGATCACCGACCAGCCCGGCAAGGGAATGTTTGCCTTCGTCCCCAATGCGCTGGGCCTGATCAGGGAGAAAAAAATGAATCATTTCAACCTCTGGACCATTCCCGCGCCGGCTGCATTGGCGAAGTGGTACAACAGCATGCAAAAATATGTGCAGGACTCGACGCGGCTGGGCATACCTATCACGATCGCTTCCGACCCGCGCAACCATTTCAGCAGCAATATTTTTGCCATGGCGGCCGATTCTTTTTCCCAGTGGTGTGAGCCGCTGGGTCTTGGGGCGATCGGCGACGACAGCCTCACCCGGCAATTCGCCGATATTTCCCGCCGCGAATACATGGCTGTCGGGATCCGGGAAACGCTCCATCCCCAAATCGATCTGGCAACGGAACCCCGCTGGCCCCGCATCAGCGGCACCTTCGGGGAAGATGCTTCATTGACTGCCCGCATGGCCAGGGCCTATATCCTGGGTTACCAGGGCGACACGCTGGGGCCTCACAGCGTCGCCACCATGACCAAACATTTTCCCGGCGGCGGCCCGCAGAAAGAAGGCCTCGACCCCCACTTCCCGTTCCAGAAAGGACAGGTCTACCCGGGTAAAAATTTCAACTATCACCTCATTCCCTTCGAAGCTGCTTTCGCCGCACATACTGCGGCTATCATGCCTTACTATGGCGTGCCCATGGGACAGACCAGCGAGGATGTGGGGTTTTCCTTCAATAAGGAGATCATTACCGGCCTGCTGCGTAATACCTATCATTTTGACGGAGTCGTCTGCACCGACTGGGGACTCGTCACCGATGCCGACATGGGCGGGACTGTCTGGCCTGCACGCGCCTGGGGAGTGGAAAAGCTGTCCCGGGAAGACAGGGTTAAAAAGATCCTCGACGCCGGCGTAGACCAATTCGGCGGCGAAAATTGCCCCGAGCTGATCCTGCAACTGGTGAAAGAAGGACGACTGACGGAGACACGGATCGACTCGAGCGTCCGGCGGCTCCTGCGCCAGAAATTTCAACTGGGCCTTTTCGATAACCCCTTCGTCGACGAATCAAAGGTCGGTGAGTCCCTGGGCAATCCTGCCTTTATCAGCGCCGGCGAAGCTTCCCAGCGCCGCGCCATGACCCTACGGAAGAATGAGAACAAGATATTGCCGCTGGCTCAGGGTAAGCTGAAGATCTATGTCCGTAATATCGATCCCCAGGTGGCATCGCAATACGGGACGGTGGTGGACCGGCCCGACCAGGCAGACCTGGCCATCCTGCGGCTCAATACGCCCTTTTATCCGGTAGCATCACCGATCGCCATCGCCCGGGGGTTCCATCACGGCGACCTGGACTTTAAAGGCAAGCAGAAGGACAGTATCCTCCGGTTACTCAGCGCCGTCCCGACCATTGTCGATATTTACCTGGACCGGCCGGCCGTTATTCCCGAGATCAGCGCCGGGGCAAAAGGACTGCTGGCTGATTTCGGCGCCAGCGACGCGTCCGTGCTGGCGGTTATTTTCGGCAAGGACAAGCCCGGCGGCCATCTGCCCATCGAATTGCCTTCTTCCATGGCCGCAGTCCGGGCCCAAAAGGAGGATGTACCCTATGACAGCAAGGACCCTCTNNAAGTTCGGCTTTGGCCTGAGTTATTAAATTTATTCTGTTAAAATTAGACGTCCTACCCGTTGCTTTCGTCTATAAAGTAAATTGCTGACGAGATGTTGACGAAGCAATACCTTTACGGGGTCATTTTGGCGATAACTGCCTGTCTGTCATTGCCCTATCTGTCGTTTTCCCAGACCGTACTGCCGCCAGACCAACCGGAGCAGGACGCCTGCAACGCCCTCCCGCTCTGCGGCGGGAAATTTTTCACCCCCTACAGCTACCAGGGCCAGGGACTCGTCAATGACCTGACCCAGACGCCCTGCGGTGACGGAGAGGATAATTCGATGT
Source organism: Chitinophagaceae bacterium (assembly GCA_003167015.1). Taxonomy (GTDB): domain Bacteria; phylum Bacteroidota; class Bacteroidia; order Chitinophagales; family Chitinophagaceae; genus Puia. The sequence goes on from PMUF01000118.1 coordinate 2,129, forward strand.
GGCTGAAATTCAGCGTCGTCAACGCGGGCCAGGTCGTATTCCAGATCATTCCACTGGATACGTCGGACGATTATGATTTTGCCGTCCTCGACGTGACCGATGTCGAGTGTAATAAATTATCGCCTTCCGATGTCATTCGCTGCAACTTCAACAATAACTGGTCGGGCAGCAATCCTTTGGGTATTGTCGGTCTGAGCGACACCGGCACGATGACCGCCGTCGCCGACGGCGATACCGGCTGGTCTTTTCTCGCGCCCATCCATGCGCTGGCCGGGCACACCTACCTCATCATGATCAATGACTTCGGCCCTGACATAAGCCCCGGACCCAGTGACGGTTTTACGATCGACTTTTCCGGATCTACGGCCACCTTCCAGAGCAATGCCCCGCCGGCATTCCAGAGTATCGTTAAGCATTGCAGCGACAGTACTGTCACCGTACAATTGAACGCCCCCATCCAGTGCAACTCGATAGCGGCTGACGGCAGCGAATTTTACACTACCCCAACGATACCTATCACTGGTGCTGCCGGCGTGAACTGCGTCAGTGGCGGTTATACGTCGCAAGTGGTCATCAGTTTTTCCGGGCATGCGCCCCCCGGCAGTTACGTCCTCAACGGTCAGTCAGGGACGAGTGGGACGACCCTGCTCAACCTGTGCGGCNNCGTCCACGTCTTCGGCAATATCCTTCACGGTGTCGTCGAAGGTCCAGGATAATTACCTGCCGCCCGATACCACCAAATGCGATTACAGCACGATCACAGAAGGGACATTAAGAACTTTTGACAGTTACCTGTGGAGCACCGGCCAGACCACGCCAACCATCCCGATACTCAATCCCGGGCTATACACCCTGCAGGTGACGGACAGCAACGGTTGCATAGGCTCGGATTCCGTCGTCATCAAGGACTCGACCTGCCCGCAATATGTCTATCTTCCGAATGCCTTTACGCCTAATGGGGACGGAAAGAATGATATTTTCAGGCCCGTCTTTGCCGGTGCAGCCAGCACTTTCAGATTTGCCGTGTATGACCGGTGGGGAAGAGCCGTTTTTGTCACCAGCACGCCCGGTGCGGGATGGGACGGGACGACCGGCGGAAGGCCACAGCCGGCCGGCACCTATGTCTGGGAATGCGTATACCAGCTCTACCAGGAGCCGGAACGTATGCAGCGGGGGACGGTAATGTTGATCCGATGACCATCAAAAATCGCCAGCTATGCGTTTGTGCGCCCTTTTCTTTTTGCTTCTCTTTTTTTCCGCCTGCCGCCGCCGGAATCCCATTGATCCGGCTAAGATCGGTCATGTTCACCGGGTGGTGATCCTGGGTAACAGCATTGTCTTTTCAGGCCCCGCCCCGGAGCTTGGCTGGGCATATTCCTGGGGCATGGCTGCGTCCGCCAGGGATAAAGATTTCGTTCATCTTTTAATGAGGGATATTCATTCCCGGGACACTGCCGTTGACATCATGTACAAAAATATCGCCGGCTTCGAACGGGGATATCGCCATTATCCATCCGGGCAACTGGATTCTTTAAGGGGCGCCGATCTTTATATCATTAAATTGGCGGAGAATGTGCCGGATACCGCGACAGGTTTTATTCCGTACTACGACAGCCTGCTGAATTACCTCGATACACGCGGCGGAATCGAAGTGATCATGGACGGCTTCTGGAAAAATCCCGTCAACGAAAAACTGTACGATTATGCCGCCAGCCGCCACCTGCCCTTTATTGGCATCTCCGATCTGTCCGGGGATAATAGCATGGAAGCCAGAGGCCTTTTTAAAAATTACGGCGTCAGC
>PMUF01000290.1 GCA_003167015.1 Chitinophagaceae bacterium
TAGGTCATTACGATGGTATATGAGAAGGGCGGGAAGAAGCTGGAATTCGATGCCGCTCATTTCCCGAAAGATTTCGACGACTCCTATCATTTCGTCAGCCGGTATGATAAGGTCGTGCGTGAGGGTAATGCTGTGGCGGCCATCAAGGATTTTGTCCTGACTACGGGAGACGGGGCGGATACCACGCAGGATGTATTAGCTGCCAAAGGATACAAGCTGTTCCAATTCGTCAGGGAACTGGACGAGGCACATCCTGCGGAGCAAAAGTTCAGCGTTATTCAGACGATGGCTAAGTCGAAGCATATCCCGGTCGTGTTGATCACCGGCGATTATGACAACTTGGTAGCGCGCGTTCAGCAGCAGGGGATAGCGGCGGATGTGACGATCCTGAAATGTGATGCCACCGCCATCAAGACGGCGGCACGGGCCAACCCCACGTTGTATCTCCTCAAAGGCGGGACGATCCTCGCCAAATGGAGCTATGCCGATTATGATAAGGCGATACCCGCGGTCAACGAACTGCCGGGGCAATAAAATAATATGCTACGTTATCTCATCCGACGATCTTTTTACGGACTGCTGGTCCTGCTGGGTGTAGTGGTGGCCGTATTTTTCCTGTTCCAGGGCTTCGGTGATCCATCCCGTCTGGTCATAGGACAGCGCGCGGATGCGGCAACACAAGACAATATCCGGAAAGAGCTTTACCTCGATCAACCCCGCTGGAAGCAGTTCGTCTATTATTGTAACGATATTTCCCCGGTCGCCATCCATACCCGGGAAGAGATCCGGCAAAAAGGGCTGAAAGGGATATTCATCGGCGGGAATACCTGCCTGGCTATCAAATGGCCCTATCTGCGAAGGTCATACCAATCCAAAAGAGAAGTCTGGGACATCCTGATGGCGGCATTACCGGGAACGATGTTGCTGGCGGCGGCGGCCATGCTGCTGGCTACAGTCGCGGGTATCGGTCTGGGGGTGCTGGCAGCGGTGAAGAAGGGCACCTGGATGGATACCTCGGCGATTGTTGGAAGCGTGATCGGGATTTCAGCACCCTCTTTCTTCATGGGCATTGTGATCGCCTATGTATTCGGATTTGTACTCAGCGACTGGACAGGGTTGCACATGACGGGCAGTTTGTTCGACACCGACCCTTTTACCGGCCGGCACCTGCAGCTGCAGAACCTGGTATTGCCGGCCTTTACGCTGGGGATCAGGCCACTGGCCATTATCGCTCAATTAACCCGCGGAGCGTTGCTGGATGTTCTCGACCAGGATTATATCCGTACGGCCTATGCCAAAGGTCTCCCGGCCCGGGTAGTCATCTGGCGGCATGGCCTGCGAAATGCCCTGAACCCGGTGATCACGGCCATTACCGGCTGGTTTGCGGAGTTGCTGGCGGGGGCTTTTTTTGTCGAGACGATATTCGGTTGGAACGGGATTGGAAAAGTGACGGTAGATGCCCTGGAAAAGCTCGATTTCCCGGTCGTCATGGGTTCGGTGCTGGTGACCTCCTGCTTTTTTATCGTGGTAGGACTGCTGTCGGATTTGTTATACGGACTGGTCGACCCGAGAGTGCGGCTGAATGCCTAAAAAGACTTATTTAATCACCACCTCACTGATGACCCGTTCACCCAATGCCTCATTGACGAGCTGGACGATCCTATCCTTCTGATACAGCAATTCCTGCCTGAGCGGAGCAATCGCCGTGTCGATATAAAGCGTCTGGCCGTGGATACTAATTTTATCAGTATACCGGGCAACAGTCTTTCCCATAATCTGCTCCCAGACTTCTTCTATCTGCAAGGCTTGTATGGAACCTTTTAACCGACTCTGGGAAAGGAATTTTTTTAAGGCGTCGCCTAATGAATGTTCACCCATATGCGCAAGTTAGGAAAAGCTTTGAGAGTAGCCAGCATAATCAGCGCTCCTGTTATGCACATCAGGACAAACATGAGGACGGGCTTCTTCTTTTCGCCGGTCCTGGCCTGTCGTACGGGATGATCCTTTTCGGCCAGAATATGATCCCGGGACTCGTATTGGGGAAGGATACCTGCGATGAGATTATAACCGGTCTCGCTGAACATCCATTCTTTGGGGGTAAAAAAGATGGGCTTAATTTCTTTATGGTCTTCTTCTTCCAGCAGCAGGGAATTTTTCAGCAGATCGGCGGCATATAAACGCAAACCTTCTTTATTGGCCTTAATGAGGCCATATTCTCCGGTATCGTCTACGGAATAGGAAAAATAAGCGTTGTCGGGGTTATTCTCTTCTTCTATTCGCTGGATAGAAGATTCAAGGTCGGATGACATAGCAATCAAATTTTCTTCAGGTGTTTTATCGCCATAAATATATGGTTTTTTCATCACTGATTCCTACTAAATAGCTAAAAAAATCTACGTAATTCCAATAAGGGCAGATGGGCTTCAGAGTGCAATAATCTGGCAGCGGACGGACAGCTTATCCAGTTGCTGCCGGATGCGCCCGGCATGGGTATCGGTGATAAAGATCTGACCGTCATCCTGTAGGCAGACTTTGTCCAGCAGGTTGTGCATCCGGATCTCGTCTAGTTTTTCGAATACGTCGTCCAGCAGGAGGAGGGGGGAGAAGCCCTTATCCGCCTTCAGGGTCTCATATTCCGCCAGTTTGAGCGCAAAAAGGAGGCTCTTTCGCTGTCCCTGGGAAGCAATCGATTTGAAGGGCTGGTCGCCGAATTGGATGGCGATATCGTCTTTATGGATCCCGCTGCCGGTGCGCTGGAGGTATAAGTCCTTTTCCAATCCCTCCTGCAGCAGGTCCGGAAAGGAGGTCTGTAACAGCTGGCTTTCATAAGAAAGAGCCAGGGGCTCTTCCGAGCCGGCGATCAGGGTATAGAAGCGTCCGGCGAGAGGCAGGAAGTCCTTCAGGAACCGGTGCCGGCGGTCGAAAAGCCGCGACCCGGGCCGGACCAGTTGGGAATCGTATACCTCGAGCAGACTGCGGTTGGTCAGCCTTCTGTCGGTGAGCGATTTCAGAAAGCTGTTTCGCTGCTGGAGTACCTTGTTGTATTCGATGAGGTTTTGCAGGTATTCGGGGTCCAGTTGGGAAAGGAGGGCATCGAGGAACCGCCGGCGTTCTTCGCTGCCGCCGGTGATGATCTGAATATCGTCCGGGGCGATGATCACGCAGGGTAACCGGCCTATATGGCGGGAGAACTTTTCATAGGGTTCCCCATTGGCCAGGAATTCTTTTTTCCCGGTCTCGCGGAGGATGCAGACTATGTCTGTTACTTTACCCTGCTTTTCGAAATGGCCTTCAATGCGGAAGCCCGCTGCACCCTTGTGTACATTCTGCTGGTCGGAGCGGGTGAAATAGCTTTTGGTGAAGCAGAGGTAATACAGCGCGTCCAGCAGGTTAGTCTTGCCGACGCCATTATTGCCGCAGATACCGACGATCCTTTCGTGGAACCGGAAGGTTGCCTGGCTGTAGTTCTTGAACTGAGTGACTGATATGTCTTTTACGCTGAGCAACGGTAAATGAATTCTGCCGCAAAGTATTATCTTTCCGTCAAACAAACCGCTATGAGGAGAATTTCAACACTGTTACTATGGAGTAGTCTGTCGCTGCCTGCACTGGTCAGCGGTCAGCAGGAAAAGATCGATACGGCCATGATGCAAAAGATCCGTCAGGAAGAGATGAGTCATTCGCAGATTGCCGCTATCTCCCACCAACTGACGGATGTCTGTGGTCCGCGGCTGACGAATTCACCGGGCTGGCATGCTGCTGCAGCCTGGGCTACACAAACGGTGCAGGGCTGGGGACTCACCAAAGCCGGCCCCGAAGCCTGGGGTGAATTCGGTCTCGGTTGGACGGCCGAGAAGACAACGCTGGCCATTCGCACGCCCTATTACAGTCCGCTGATCGCCTACGCAATGCCCTGGAGTGGCAGCACCAATGGGCCGGTGTCAGCACCGGTCTTTCGGGTAGAAAAGATGGATTCCGCCTGGGTGGTCGCTCACCTGGCGCAAATGAAGGGCAAAATACTGCTGATCATCTCTCAACCCCGCGATACGGTAGCCCCGCCGCCTAATTTCAAACCGGATGCGGAGCGCTACACGGATAGCGCGCTGGCGGCCCTGGGCGATACATATATGCTGTCCAAAGAAGAAGTGGCGGCTATCCCTCCCATGTTTAACCATGTGATGAAGGTGGCCAAAATGATCCGGTCCAGCGGAGCGCTGGCCGTATTGGCTGCTGACGGTGGAAAGGACGGAACGGTATTCGTCCAGAGCTTTATCGGCTACCGAAAAAAGGACCAGCCCGTGATGCCTGGCCTTCAGGTGGCCAAAGAAGATTTTCTGCGGCTCTGGCGGCTGGCGGAAGATGGCCTGCCCGTGACGGTCGAGCTGCAAAGCGATACGAAGCTATTTGACCAGGATCTTCAGGGCCACAATTTCGTGGCGGAGATCCCCGGTACCGATCCCAAACTAAAGGCAGAAGTGGTCATGCTGGGCGGCCATCTGGATTCCTGGACGGCCGGGACGGGTGCGACGGATAATGGATCGGGCAGCATCGTCGCCCTCGAGGCGGTGAGGATACTCCAGGCCCTGGGGGTAAAACCACGCCGGACCATCCGGATAGCCCTTTGGGACGGGGAAGAACAGGGGCTGCTGGGTTCATTCGGCTATGTCAAAAATCACTTCGGCGATCCGAAAGACATGCATCTCAAGCCCGAGCAGGCCAAAGTCTCCGCCTATTTCAACCTTGACAATGGCTCCGGCAGGATCAGGGGCATCTTTGCCCAGGGCAATGACAAGGCGGCCGCCATCTTTCAGCAATGGCTGGTGCCTTTTAAGGATCTGGGCGCCTCCACGGTCACCGTGCACAATACCGGATCAACGGATCACCTGGGCTTCGATGCAGTGGGCATCCCCGGTTTCCAGTTTATCCAGGATCCCCTGGACTACGAGTCACGAACCCACCACAGCAATGAGGACAACTACGATCACCTCGTGATGGATGACATGAAACAGGCTGCCATTATCGAAGCCGGCTTTGTCTACGACGCTGCTATGCGGGATGAAATGCTGCCCCGGAAACCGTTGCCCAAGCCCGAAAAGTTCATCTTCGAGGATCTTCTCCCTTAAAAATATGCCGGGAATGCGCTTCGCGTCCCGCGTTTTTTGGCCATCAAATCGGATTTCGCCGTATATTTGCCCCCGCCTGAGAAGGATGCAGGCGCGGGGCTTTTTATTAAAAAAACGTACTATCAGTGGCTACCAAGTTTTCAAAAGAGACATACCTGTACTGGTATGAATTAATGCAGCTCATTCGCCAGTTCGAGTTGATGGCAGAAGAAAAATACAAAATGGATGGCAAGATCCGCGGCTTCTTTCACGCCTATGTCGGGCAGGAAGCAATTGCCGCAGGGTGTATGACGGCGACCAAGGCCGACGATCCTTTTATCACAGCCTACCGGGATCACGGGCTGGCCTTGTCCAAAGGAGTCAGCGCTAATGCATGTATGGCCGAATTATATGGCAAGGCAACAGGTGCTGCCAAGGGCAAAGGAGGAAGCATGCACTTTTTCGGCGTTGATGTAAAGTTTTTTGGCGGCCATGGCATCGTGGGCGCGCAAATCGGCACCGGCGCCGGTCTTGCCTTCGCAGAGAAATACAAAGGAACAGACAATGTAGTGCTGACTTTCTTCGGTGATGGAGCTGCACGTCAGGGAATGCTGCACGAAGTATTCAACCTGGCTATGCTGTGGAAACTGCCCGTCGTATTCATTTGCGAGAACAACAATTACGCCATGGGGACCTCCGTTGAGCGTACCTCCAACGTAGTCGATATTTATAAACTGGCAGATGCCTATGAGATGCCGGCGGATTCCATCGACGGGATGAGTGCGGAAGCCGTTCATGAGGCGGTAGCCCGCGCCGTGAAAAGAGCCCGGGAGGGAGACGGCCCTACTTTACTGGAAATCAAGACCTACCGGTATAAGGGACATTCCATTTCCGATCCGCAGAAGTACCGGACGAAGGAAGAGGTCGACGAATACAAGGCGAAAGATCCCATCCAGATGGTGTTGCAAACCATTCTCACCAAGAAATATGCGACCCAGGAAGAGATCGACGCCATCAATCAGCGGGTCAACCAAACGGTAACGGAATCGGTGAAATTCGCTGAAGAATCACCCTGGCCGGATGACTCCGAAGTATTGAAAGACGTTTATATCGATAAAAACTACCCGTTCATTGTCGATTAGACAGGAACCCTCTAACGAATTTTTGATCAGCTAAAAGCCAAATAAAACAATAAGATGTCAGAGATCAAACACCCTGCACACCTCGAAGATGAAAAAAACCCGATTGCCGAGCTCCAGAATGTATGGGAGCGGTATGGTAAGCAGGCTAGCTATGTGCTGCTGGCGATCGTTGTGATCGTCGTAGGTTTTTTTGCCTATCATAACCTGGTCAGCGAACCCAATGAGAAAAAGGCTACCGAAGCTATGTTCAGAGCGGAACAATATTATCGCCTGGATTCAGCCCGGCTGGCGTTGAACGGAGACAATATCAACGCAGGTTTTCTCAAAGTCATTGCCCGTTACGGGGGCACCAAGGCTGCCAACCTGGCCTCTTTTTATGCCGGCAGCTGTTATCTGAAACTGGGCGATTATAACAATGCGATCAAATACCTGAAGGATTTCTCCACTTCTGTCCAGCAACTGCAGGAGAGGGATTATGGTTTGCTCGGTGACGCCTATTCCGAGTTGAACCGGAAGGATGAAGCCGCTGAGCAGTACAAGAAAGCCGGCACCTATTTCGAAAAGGACGAATTACTCTCACCCGAGTATCTTTTCCGTTCGGGCTATTTGTATGAGAGCATGGGCAAGACCCAGGATGCCATCGCCATGTATCGCCTGATCAAGGACAAATATCCTACTTCCCAGCGAGGCGCCGATATCGATAAATACCTGGCGAGACTGGGCGTAGTTCAATAAAACTCATCTTCTATGGCTGAGGTTGCCAACAGTAATTTATTGCAAACAGGCGCGGGCCTGCCGGGGGTGAAAGGTGTAACGATAGTCATCATCCGGACGGAATGGAATGATGCGATAGTGGGTGCGCTGGAAAAGGGATGCCGCCAGACATTGGAGGATGCAGGCGCCGTTTGCAGAGTGGTCACCGTGCCTGGTGCCTTTGAGATCCCTTTCGGCGTTAGGGCTTACTGGGACGCGCACAAATATAAGGACGATCGTCCGAAGGCCTTTATCGCTTTGGGCTGTGTCCTGCGAGGCGACACCCCGCATTTCGAGTATGTAAGCGGGGCAGTGACGGACGGGATATTGCAATTGAATATGACGCTGCCTGTCCCTACGATATTCGGCGTGTTGACGGTAAATAACCAGCAGCAGGCAGATGAAAGGATCGGGGGCAAGCATGGGCATAAAGGGGAAGAAGCAGCTATAACGGCATTGAAGATGATTTCCCTCCAAAAAAGCATGTGAAGATCCAGTTATTCATACCATGCTTCGTGGACCAACTCTATCCACAGACGGCTTTCAATATGGTGAAAGTGCTCGAGAGGGCAGGGGTGGAAGTGGAATACAACACCGATCAGACCTGTTGTGGACAGCCCGCTTTCAATGCCGGGTTCCGGGGCGACGCACGCGATGTCTGCACAAAATTCCTCAAAGATTTTTCCGGACATGATTACGTCGTCGCACCGAGCGCGAGTTGCGTCGGTTTTGTTCGTAATTACTATGCTACGTTATTTAATAACTCCTCCCTGCATAATGATGTTCGCGACCTCCAAAAGCGGATCTTCGAATTCTCCTCTTTTTTGGTGAATGTACTGGGCGTTGAAGACGTGGGGGCTTCGCTGTACGGAAAGGCTACTTACCATGATTCCTGTGCCGGGTTAAGAGAATGCAGGATCAAGGAAGAACCGCGTAAACTGCTGTCCCATGTGAAAGGGCTGGAATTACTGGAGATGAATGATGTGGAAACCTGTTGCGGTTTCGGCGGCAGTTTCGCCGTTAAGTTCGAATCCATTTCCGTGGCCATGGCCGACCAGAAAGTCAATAATGCCCTGCAGACAGGGGCGGACTATATCATCTCCACCGATCTTTCCTGCCTCATGCACCTGGACGGGTATATCCGGCATAAGGAATATCCGATCCGTACCATGCATATCGCCGACGTGCTGGCGAACAGCTAATAGTTAATATAAGGGTAGATCAACAACCGCCAGAGTCGGACTAGCGCCGAAGGCAGAGCGGCGCCTACGGTCCGACGGTAAAAGGCAAAAAAATAAGACCACCCACATAACCTAAGTTATCGGATGGTCTTGACCCTTAAAACAACCTGTCGCAAACGTTAAATTCGATCTGTCAGATATATTTCGTGACGTTCATTTTTCATTCGTTATCGTACTACGCTTAAATAGTACGACCAACTAGTCCCGGCGTAACCGAATGGATGAAGTATTTTTTATATAACTGAAAGTGAACTACTTAACGGTTTAATAAAATGGGGAACCCGTTGAATTCTTCGGCGGGCCCCCGAAATAACTGTCATATTTATGGGCAACTAAACTTTTATAGTCATGAAAAATGTCCTGTGTGGGCTGACTTTTTTGTTTATCGCCTTCGCTGCCCGCGCGCAAAAGGGTGACACGATACATGTCCGGCCCGCCGACCTGAATATCAAAGGTCTTCAAACGGGTAATTATACCTATCTCATCGTCCGGCAGAAAGCGAAGGACAGTCCGGCCACGAGTATGATCCTGGCGAAAATGAGTGTACAACGGGACACCTATCACAACAAACCGGCCATTATCGTCAGGCAGCAGTGGGACCGGGATTCTATCGTCCACCAAGCGTATACGGTCTTTGACGCCCGGGATTTTTCGACGCTGCTGCATGATACGTATTGGCGGGCATTGGGATATGCGCTGGTATTCGATTTCGAGACGCGGAAATTTGACAGCCGGCCCGTCCGGCAATCGATCCCGGATTCGGTGCGGAAGGACTGCGAGGGGGAACTGGCCGCTTCTTTTAGCGCCTATAACCTTAACTGGCATGACGACCTGGTCATTTATTCCATGCTGCCGTATAAGGAGAACAGGACTTTCATGATCAACTATTATGATCCGGGGTTTGGGAAGCCGGCAGAAGTAGGCTATAGCGTTACGGGCAGTGATATCCTTATTGACCGGGGGGGCGCGGCCATCGACTGTTGGGTACTGGAGCACGGTGATGAGAATGGAACGGAAAAGTTCTGGATCTCGAAGAAGACGAGGGAGGTATTAAAAGAGGAGGATCACGGGAAGAGCGGGGGGTACCGCTTCAAATATAAGCTGGGGGTTTCGGCGGTCTAACGTATATTCAGCGTATGAAAGCATTGTCTAACCACTGGCTGTTCGCGGCATTGCCCTTGCTAATGCTGACGGCGGCCTGCGAGCAGCCCACCCCCACGG
>PMUF01000180.1 GCA_003167015.1 Chitinophagaceae bacterium
GCCATCGAATAGACCTCTTCTCCCGTCGAGCATCCCGCATGCCAGATCCGGATAAAGGGATAGGTGGCCAGCACCGGCAGGATGGTGGTGCGCAGTGTCCGGTAGAAAGAGGGGTCCCGCAACATCTCCGTCACGTTGACGGTGATCTCTTCCACGAACCGGCGGAAATAGTAATTGTCGGTTTGCAGCCGATAGCGGAACTCCGCAAAGCTGGGAAATTTGTCCAGGGTGAATAACCGGTGTATCCGCCGCTGCAGGGACGCCTTGGAATACTCGGTAAAATCATAGCCATACCGCGTATACAGGTCGTTCAGCAGCAGTTCGACCTCCTCATATCGTATAACGTCATTCTCCATCGGCTACTTTTCGTATAACCATATCCGCAACAATGATAATAGCTGATCAATATCCACGGGTTTGGAAATATAATCGGAAGNNAGCCATCCATTTCCGGCATCATCATGTCCATCAGCACGATGTCGACGGGATTATCTTCTGCTATAGATAACGCTTCTTTGCCATCCATGGCAGTGAAAACTTTCATCTTGTGCTGCTCGAGGGCTTTCGTCAGGGAAAAGATATTGCGGACATCATCATCGGCAATGAGCACGGTCTTGTTCTTCAGCACCTCTTCCAGGGCGCCCAGCTTACTGTAGCTCTGGCCATTTTCTTTATCCCGGGCCTCCCCGACCACATGCAGGAAGAGGGAGACCTCATCGAGCACGCGCTGGTAGGAATGGGCAGTCTTTACCACGATGGAATCGGCATATTGCCGCAGACGCGCCTCTTCGGCCTTGGAGATATTCATGCCTGTGAAAACGATAATGGGGATATCCGCCAGGTTAGGATTTTTCCGGATCATTTCGAGGGTTTCCAACTCTTCCTTACCGGCTTCACGGCTGAGGATGACACCATGGACATCTTCCCTTTCCAGCAGCGTGGTACTGACGGCGATAGTGCCGGCAATTTCCATATTGACATCATGTGCGCCCAGGAAGTAGGCAAGGGCCCTGGCGTGACGGGGGTTGTCCTCCACGATCAGCACTTTTTTAGCGCTGCGGTTCAGGAAATATTCAATCCTTTCGAATACATTGTCCATGTTCTCGAAGGCCAGGGATTTGGATAGGAAATCGACCGCCCCTTTCTGAATGCTTTCGTTCTTCGCTTCGAAGGAAGAGATGATATGCACGGGGATCTGCCGCGTCTGAGGGTCTTTCTTCAGTTCGTCCATGACTTCCCAGCCATTTTTCACCGGCAGCTGGATGTCCAGCATGATGCCCATGGGATGGTAGCGTTTGGCCATCCGGATAGCCGCATCTCCGCTGACGGCCACAATACCCTTATACCCTTTCCTCCGGCTGAATTCCAGTAGGGAGCCGGCAAACAGCGTGTCGTCCTCCACAATTAGCAGAATCTTATCGCCGGGCGCCAGGTTATTCCTGTCATCGGGTATTTCCGCCGGAATTTCGGTCAGGGTAAGAACGGCGCCATGGTGGCCGCCGGATAGGGGCGATTCCTTCACAAGCTGAGCGGTGGCCGCAACGGCTGCCGGCTCCATCTTGAACTGCGGGATCACTACTTTGAATTGAGAGCCTTCTCCGGGCTGGCTGGCAAGGCTGATCTCACCCCCGAGAAGCTTGCCCAGCTCGCGGCTGATGGACAGGCCTAGACCTGTGCCACCGTATTTGCGGCGGGTGGACCCGTCGGCCTGCTGGAAGGCTTCGAAGATGAGCTGGTGCTTGTCTGCCGGAATGCCGATGCCGGTATCGATGACGGTGAACTCGACGAAATTCGGCTGGGTGGCGGAAGGGCCTACGACCAGCGTGACAGACCCTTTCGAGGTGAATTTGAAGGCATTGGCCAGCAGATTCTTCAGGATTTGTTCGAGCCGCATCTTGTCAGTCTCCAACTGGACCGGAGTGCCTTCCTGCGTAGCAAAATTCAGCGCAAGGTTCTTGTCCCTGGCGATAGGGTCGAACAACATGCGCATATCGTCGACGATCTCCGCCACAGGTACAATGGTATGCTCCAGCGGCAGCTTGCCGGATTCTATCCGGGAAAGATCCAGGATCTCATCGATCAGCTGCAGCAATCCCTGGCCGGAGTTCTGGATGACCCGGGCATATTCGATCTGGTCGCCGGATAGGTTGTGCCCGCTGTTCTCGGAAAGCAATCGCGACAGCAGCAAGATGGAATTCAACGGTGTCCGAAGCTCGTGCGACATATTGGCCATGAATTCGGACTTGTATTTCGTCGTCAGCGTCAGCTCTTCGGCTTTTTTCTGGATATCCAGGTTCCGGATAAGGATCAGTTGGTTCTTTTCCTCCAGCGAACGGCTCCTTTCTTCCAGCTCCTGGTTGGTCTGCATCAGCTCTTCCTGCTGTACCTTGAGCTCTTCTTCGGAAACCTGCAGCTTTTCGGCCTGCACTTCCAGCTCGAGATTGAGGCTCTCCAGCTCGCTATGCTGGGACTGCAGCTCTTCCGTCTGCGCCTGCGTCTCTTCCAGCAGCTCCTGTAACTTACTCCTGGTCTCGATGCTGTGCACTGCCGTGCCGATATTGTCGCTGATGCTGTTGAAGAATTCCAGATCCCGGGAATTATAGTCTTCCAGCGAGCCCAGCTCGATCACCCCCTTGACCTTTCTCTCGTGGAAGAACGGTATGGCAACGATGCTGCGGGGACGTATCTCGCCGCTGGTAAAGCTGACCACCCAGTCCCCCGGTTCAATGTCCTTCACCTGCATCTTTTTCAATTTGATGGCGGCCTGGCCGACGATTCCTTCACCGATCCTGAGGGTCTTCCGGCCGCCACCGGGCCGTATAGCATACTGGCCTTTGAGTGTCAGCGTGTCGCCGATGGTATCGAGGAGATACAAGGCTCCTACCTTACTCCGGGTATACTCCGCGACGAATTCGACGACATTGCTGACTAATGTCTGCATATCCGTCTCCCCTACCATCTCTTCATTCAGCCGGGCGATGCCGGTCTGGAGCCATTCTTTATCGGACAGCAGCCCAAAAGAATATTCCAGGGATTCAGCCATTTTATTCAGCGAGCCGGAAAGTATGCCAAGACTATCTTTCTGCTCATCCGAGACCCTGGTCCGGTAATCACCCTCCGAGATCTTGTCGGCTAAGTTGCTGATGATGTCGATGCGCCGGGAAATATCCGCGTCCTTTTGCTGCAGCTCGGCATAGAGGTCTGCCCTTTCCTGGAAATCATTATGTACCCGCCGGTAAAAGAACAGCGTGATCAGGATGGACAGCAGGGCTGCGATGACGATCAGCACAGGCGTATAACCGGAATATTTCCTCACTCGCGCGACACGGTCCACCATGAGCCCCCGCTCTTCCATCTCCATCCGCTGGAGGATCTGCCGCACATCGCGCATGTAATCTCTGGTCTTTTGAAAGTCCTCGAGGCTATAAATATTGTTTGTCCTTTTCTGGTCGATGATCTGCCCTATCAGCACGATCGGTTTGAAGATCACGGGACGCAGCTCTTCGATATGCCTTTGCTGGGCAGGGTTATCCGAGGTCATTTCCTGGATGCTGTCCAGGAGGATATTGATCCGGTCCGTGGCTGTATTGTATGACAGGAGGTAGGTGGTGTCCCCTGTCAGCAGGAAGCCCCGCGGACCCGATTCCGCGTCCCGAAGGACCGAAAGCGTATTATCCAGCTTGATGATCACCGAATCGGTATGGTCCACCCATTTGGAGCCATCCAGCAGGTTGCTGATGCTGCTGTAAGAAGCGACAGACGTAATGATTAGGATCAGCAGGGATAGTCCGAACCCGATCTGGAGGTTACGCAGTAATCCGGGTCGAGAAACGATGTTCATGGCGGGGTTAACTTTTGTCTGTTATATTGAATGAATGAATCGCTAACACAACTTACGCCGTAGCCGCCTGCAGGGCGGGACCCTGCAAGACCGGCACCGAAAAGTAAAAAGCCGATCCCCGGCCCGGTTCACTCTCCACACCAAATTCCCCTTCGTGCCGCCGGATGATCTCCGCACAGATATACAGACCGATGCCAAGACCCTGGAACCGGTTGGCAGTCTCTTCCACCCGGTAGAATTTGCTGAAGATATTGGATTGATGGTCTTTTTTGATCCCGATGCCGAAATCGCGCACCAGGACAAACAGCCGCCCATCGGGACGGACGGCCGCCTCGACGTGAATTTCCTTGTTATCCGGCGAATATTTAACCGCGTTAGTCAGGTAGTTGATGATCACCTGCTCGATGCGGGTTTCATCACCATACAACTGGATATCGGCCTTCCCCATCCTGACAATGCGATATTCGGGATAGGTCTGCCGGATCATTTCAACGGCATTGGACAGCGTGGATTCGAACTCGAACAACTTTTTATTGAATTTGAGCTTTCCGCTCTCGATCTTGGACAGATCGAGCAGGTCTACAATGAGATTGTCCAGTTTCCTGATCTGCACCAGGGCCCGGTCGACATATAATTTCGTCGGGTCCTCCTCGCCAATATCGCGATCGAGCAGCTGCACATAGGCCTTGATAGTGGTCAGCGGCGTCTTCAGCTCATGGCTCGCGATACTGATAAACTGATCCTTTTTCTTGACCGCCTGCTTCTGATCTTCGATATCGGTAAAGGTCCCTACCCATTTGAGCATCGTGTCGCCCTCATGGATGGGGATGGCCCGCAACAAATGGAACCGGTATTCATCGGGTTCGGTGCGAACGCGCACTTCCATTTCAAGGGCATGCCCGGAAGCAACCGTCTTTTGCCATTGCCGGTCCAGATCGGGATCATCCGGATGCGTGTACGGGAACTCCTGCTTGGAAGGGGCATATCTGAGCCATTGCTCGTTGACAAACTCGATCTTTCCATCGGCCCGCGTAGTAAAGGCGATCTGGGGAATGGATTCGAGAATGGAGTGTAATTCACGGGCCCTTTCCTGCAGCTCATCTTCCACCTTTTTACGAAATTCGATCTCGGAACGAAGGCTGGCCTGGATACGGTTCAGCTCGCTGTTCTGCTCGTATAGCCGGTAGAAGGTCTTTACCTTCAGCAGAAGGATATCCGGGTCGACAGGCTTGGTGATATAATCACTGCCACCGGACGTATAACCTTTGGTGATAAATTTCTTGTCGGTATTGGCGGCGGAAAGAAAGATGATGGGAATGTCCCGGGCCTTACTATAGCCGCCGATGGCCTCCGCTACCTCGAATCCGTCCATGCCCGGCATCTGCACATCGAGAATGATGAGCGCATAAGATTGCCTGAGTATCTTCTTCAGGGCTTCTTCTCCACTCAGCGCCGTATCGGTCGGGAAGGAATGTAATTCCAGGATGGTCTTGAGCGAAAAGATATTCTCGGGCTTGTCATCCACGATAAGTATCATAGTAAAACAAATGTAAGCGATAAAGAAAAGCCACGGCAGGATTGATTGTGGAAGTATTTCTACAATTTTTAGCACGAACCGTCGTGCCAATTTTTATTCCGGACATTCAACCCCATCCCGGCTTTGATTTTAGCCTGAAATCCCACTGGAGGACGCCGGCTGACGGTTTTGGATTGATAATTGGATTCCAGTATGTATGGAACCCGTCCTTAACCGATATCAACGTGCGAAGATCCGCATCCGGGAAAAAAAGAGCCAATGGAAAGGGTTCTTTTATAACGCAGGTGATCTTGTCGCCTTCATGGGCCGATTCTTCAAAGAAGTATGGCGTCCGCCATATGAGGTAAGAGAGGTTTTATACCAATGTTACCTGGTAGGCTATAAATCGACTTTCCTCATCGGGTTGACAGGGTTCATCATGGGCGTCGTGCTGACCATCCAGACCCGGCCTTCGATGGCTGCCTTCGGCGCCATCTCCTTGATCCCGGGAATGGTATCGGTATCTGTCATCCGGGAGATCGGGCCCGTGATCACAGCGATCATCTGTGCCGGCAAGGTCGGATCGAGAATGGGGGCAGAACTGGGATCGATGCGTGTGACTGAGCAGATCGATGCGATGGAAGTATCTGCCATCAACCCTTACCGCTACCTGGTGGTGACCAGGGTGCTGGCGACTACCCTGATGGTGCCGTTGCTGGCCATCTTTGCGGATGCGATCGCGCTGCTGGGCGGTTATATAGCGATGAATATCCACGACGCCACGACCGTCCACCATTTCTTCATCGTCGCCATGGCACACCTCGAGTTCATCGATATTTTTCCGGCCATCGTCAAGACTTTCTTTTTTGGCTTCGTGGTGGGGATCATCGGCTGTTATAAAGGATACAATGCCAGCCGGGGAACGGAGAGCGTAGGGATAGCAGCCAATTCCGCGGTGGTGGCTGCTTCGCTGGGGGTATTCATCATTGACCTGATAGCCGCGCAAATCACTGACCTGTTATAGCAACCATATGAAGCAGACAGAAAAATATCAACCGGACAATCACGAACTGCCGGAGCCGTCAACGGCGGTGGAGCCTTTAACGGAACCAGACCAGCCTGCGGCCGACGAACAGTCAGTGGAATCAGCGGATGACCAGGAGTTTCCCATCGATGGTGAGGTCATCTCCGAGAAATCCGCGGAAGAAGCCCTGGCCGAACGAATGGAGCGGCAGGAAGAGGCCGACCGTCAGGCGGAGTCGCTGCGGGAAGCCGAACTGGAGATGCAGGCGAAGGTAGAGAACAACGGGGAGGAACCGGTGATCCTGATCCGGGGCTTATGCAAGTCGTTTCAAGGCCATGAGGTGCTGCGGGGAGTCGATCTGCATGTGAAAAAAGGGGAGAACCTGGTGATACTGGGCA
Source organism: Chitinophagaceae bacterium (assembly GCA_003167015.1). Lineage (GTDB taxonomy): Bacteria > Bacteroidota > Bacteroidia > Chitinophagales > Chitinophagaceae > Puia. Next base: position 6,780 of record PMUF01000180.1, read on the forward strand.
AATCGGGAACGGGTAAGTCAGTCCTGATCAAATGCCTGGTAGGCCTCGTCACCCCCGATGAAGGCGAGATAAGAATATTTGGCGAGGACCTGCTGTCGCTGAATTATGGCGATTTGAATGGCGTGCGCATGCGAACGGGGTTCCTCTTCCAGAACGCCGCCCTGTACGATTCGATGACCGTACGTGAAAACCTGTTGTTCCCGCTTCGACAGCTTAAAAAGGATATGAGCAGGGAGAAAAAGGACGCCCTGGTCATGGAAATGCTGGACAACGTAGGGCTGGTGGATCAGATCGACCAGCTGCCGTCCAAACTGTCCGGGGGTCAGAACAAACGGATCGGACTGGCCCGCACGCTGATCCTGCGGCCTGAACTGATGTTGTACGATGAGCCCACCACAGGTCTGGACACGGGTACGGGAAAAGAGATCAGCGAACTGATGATCAGGGTGCAGAAGAAATACAATATTTCCTCGATCACGATCACCCATGATATGACCTGTGCAAAAATGACGGGCAATCGTATCATCATGCTGAAAGAAGGGGTAGTAGTGGCGGAGGGGACTTACGAAGAGCTGGAAAAATCGCAGGACGAATGGATCAGTTCGTTCTTTCATTAACTCATTCAATAAACCGCGTATATGCCAAAGGAAAAAAATTATAAATGGAAGCTGGGCCTCTTTTCGGTATCGGTGCTGGTGCTGGCTATCGCCGCTATTTATTATATCGGTAAACAAAAAAACCTGTTCGGTTCAGTGTTCCACATTACCGCCCAATTCAATTCCGTCAGCGGCCTTAAGATAGGCAGCAATGTCCGGCTGGACGGCATCGATGTAGGCACGGTGGATGATATCGAGCTGGTGACGGATACCACGGTACAGGTGGATATGATCATCCAGAAGGGAGTCGAAAAATTTATCAGGAAGGATGCCAAGGCCAGCATAGGATCGGACGGATTGATGGGTGACAAGGTCATCGTCCTGGCGGCGGGGACATCAGGCTCCTCGTTCGTGAACAGCGGCGATACGCTGACCAGCCGTCAGCCGATCGAGACCGACCAGATAATTGCCAGCCTGAAAGTCTCGGCGGACAATGCAGCCATCATCACCGCCAACCTGGCGGACATCACCTCCCGCATTACACACGGCAAGGGTGCGCTGGGCAAACTGCTGCATGACACGACCCTTTCGTCCAATATCAGCGCCACGGTGCGCAACCTGAACTCCAGCACCCAAAAGCTGGACGAGAACATGGAGGCCGCCCAGCACAATTTCCTGCTTCGCGGGTTCTTCAAGAAGAAGGAGAAAGAAAAGCAAAAGAAGGCCGAAGAAGAAGCTGAAAAAAGGGCCCAGGACTCTATAGATCAGAAAAAGGCGCGACAGTAACCGCCGCCGCCCGTCATGCCTGCCCTGCGCGCGCCATCTGCGGATCGCTGATGCTGTCGCGTCCCGTCTCGATCCGGCCCGCATACCTCTTCTCAAAGCCCTCGTATCCCCGCACGCGCACGCTGAAATCATACCAGCCCTGGCTGGCTGCCAGAGACAGATTGAGGTGGGTCTTTGCACCCACAGCTAGTGACCTTGCCGGGTAGTGAGCGCCATAGGCATTATCAGTGACTTCTATGACATAGGATCGGTCGTGTGTATTGGCGAACATAAGATAGGCATCGCCCGTGAGAGCATACTGGGGATCGGAGACATCATCGTACTCGAAGCTAATTCCTACTGAAGGATCTCCTGCATCTCCCTTCAACTCACGGTAGAAACCATTTGGCCCATATACACGAAGATGATAACGCCGGTTCTCGAACTCCCCGAGCGGCCAGGAGTCGGTAACGGTATCTCCGGCCCTGACGCCATAAGCCCAGGTGCGGGCCGTCTCGAACTGGCCCAGCTGATCTCTTTCATTGTCATCAAGACGGACATAACCGCCGGGCGCGTACACATTGAAGGGGGCGCCGGCTGTCTTCCTGCCGAAAATGCGGTCATCGTTGGTGAACACGATTTCCAAAGCCGATTTGTCCTTATTCAGCCGTCCTTCGACACGCATGCAATAAGGCAGCGCACAAGAGGGACGGGTGCCCGGCTCCTGGCGGACGCCATGGGGAGAAAGATGCGGAGCTTTGTTGAAAGCCGCGATCTCTTCCGCATTCAATGTTTTGAAATCGGCAGGCAGCGGTTTGAACTTAGCCTTGTGGATGCTTTCCAGGAAAGCATCTTTACCAAGAAATTCCTGGTCAGGCATAACGCCGCTGCTATACGGGCGGAAAACAGAAGTAAGATCGCCACAGACGGTGCGGCGCCAGTCGGAGATATTGGTCTCACGAATCGCCTGTCCGGTCTTATGCGAAAGAAATGTTTCCAAAAATTGCAGCGTCGATGTATGATCGAAAACCTCGGAGTTGACCCGGCCGCCGCGGCTCCATGGGGAGGCGATGATCAATGGTACGCGGAAGCCCAGGCCGATGGAACATTCTCGGTCGAAAGGTTCCGGAAAACCATTACGCTCCCGCTCCTGCGCATGCGTGACAAAATCCACGCTGGTATCGATACCGGCCGATACCTTGCCGGTCCCTTCCTTGTGCGGATGCGGCGCGGTGAATGGCGGGACATGGTCGAAATACCCGTCGTTCTCATCATAAGCCAGGATAAAGATGGTTTTTTTCCAAACTTCAGGATTGTGCGTGAGGATATCCATCACCTCGGAGACGTACCAGGCGCCGTACCAGGCAGCGGTAGGATGGTCGGAAAAGTTTTCCGGTGCGCTGAGCCAGGAGACGGTGGGCAGTTGCCCCGACTGAACGTCCTGGCGGAACTGGTGGAGTACATCGCCTTTCGGCGCTTTCATCGTCCTTTCGTCACCGCCATCCTTATAGGTGAGGCTTTCCAGCGTACGATAATGCGGATCATTTTTATTGGTGTCGAAGGCCTTCAGGTGAAGGGCCTGTTGCTGCGGCGTGAGTTGGTCGAATGTCAGTCCGGCAGCCAGTCCGTTAAGTTTGTCCAGCTCGAGTTGCTGCTGATGGAGGTTCTTCTGCAGGTGGTCCAGGGTAGTATCCCCCGCAGGAAGGCTGGCGATCTGCCGCTGCAGGTCGACTATATCTTTTTCCATGCGCTGCTGTTGCTCTTTCAGGTAAGCTACATGCAGGGGATGCGCCTTAATATTATACTGGGCGAAAAATTCCAGCGGGTTGTCCTGGAAATTGGACAGCCAGGGATCTTCCTCGCCGCGAAAACCAGTATCGATAGCTATTTCGTTCTGGTAACATTTCCAGGAAATCCCCAGGGCTTCCAGCCGCTCGGGGAAAGTGGTCCATTTTAACGTTCCATAGTCCATATCGTCATTCCAGACATGCGCACGGGAGTCTTCATGCTGCTGTTCGCGGATGGTGCCGGTCCAGAAATGCAGCCGGTTGGGATTGGTGCCGGTAAGAGCAGAGCAGAAGTTCTGATCGCAGACGGTAAAGGCGTCGGCCAGCGCATAATAGAAGGGTATATCCTCCCGGGTATGATAGCCCATCGTCTGCGGGATGTGCGAGTATTCGGGGTTGCTGTTCTGCTTGACATTCAGCCACTGGTCGAACTTGCCGTCATTGCGGGCATTGACCTGGTTGGCCCAGGAATGCGGTAACGAATGCATCCAGGTAGCCTTGGTGTTTTTGATATCCAGACGGAAGGGAGCGTACGTCTGCCCCTGCGTATTCGATTGCAGCCAGACGAGATTGCGATTGGGCAGTTCGATGGCCCGGGGGTCATTATAGCCTCGAACGCCGCGCAGCGTCCCCAGCGTATGGTCGAACGAGCGATTCTCCTGCATGAGAATGACAATGTGCTCGGCATCCTGCCAGGTACTTCCCTCAGGCGGAGTGATCGCCAGGGCACGCAGGATAGACTCAGGCAGTAGTTGGGCGACACCGGCAGCGCCGGTCAGCAGGGCTGTTTTCTTGAGGAACTCTCTTCTGTTATCGGGCATGCCCAAAACTAACAAGAATGCCGATGCGAAAGATTACCAAATAATTAAAACTGGGTTTAGGAGATGCAGATCAGGCAGCGTGCAATACATAAGAGACGGCGCAAAGCGCGAGGAACGCGAGGACGGTGTAGAGAAAATTACGGCCGAGGCTTTTGTTCCTTTCATTAAGCAGCGGAGAAGAGAAAGACTCTTCGCGCGGCAGACAGTTGGTATTCATAACAATCTTTTTAGGTAAACGATATACCAAAGATAAGGAAACATTGAAACATTTCAATGGATAAATTAATTTATTTTTTTAGCCCCTGCAGAAAACCAATGTAGTCATCGATCACCTCGTTATTCATGGCATATTTTATATTCCGGCCCTCTTTTTCGGGGAGGATGATGGCGGTTTCCGTTAATTGTTTGAGATGATGACAGATAGAGGGTTGGGCGAGATTGATACTGTCATATAGGTCCACGCAGTAGAGCCAGTCATTCTTTTTTTTGATTTCGCTGAGAATTTTCAGCCTGGTGGGGTCGGCCAAAGCTTTGGAAATCTTTTCCGCCGTCTTAGGGTCCATCTGCGCCATATAGCAAGTATTTATATGCAATTTAAGATAAAGTTGCCGTATGTTGCCGTTTCCCGGCAGCCAATTCGCTTTGGTAATCAAGACAGCCCTCATTAACTTGCGGACATGAACTATCATCTGACACAAATCCCCCAACGGACGACAAGACCACGGACCTATGGATTGACGATGATCAACGACAAAGGGTTGAGTGTCATGGAGGCGCGCAACCTGGTGTCGGGGGCCGGCCCCCATGTCGACCTGGTGAAACTGGCCTTCGGTACCCCCCTTTTATCCGGCGGTCTGCAGGAAAAGATCAGGATCTTCCAGGATGCCGGCATCCCCGTCTATTTTGGCGGGCTGCTCTTCGAAGCCTATGTCGTCCGGAACCAGTTCGATGACTTTCTTGGACTCCTGAAAGAATATAATATCTCTTATATAGAAATATCGGACGGCTCGATCGATATTCCTCATGCGGAAAAATGCAGGTATATCGAAAAACTGGCCCGGTACGGGACAGTGCTGAGCGAAGTGGGATCGAAGGATAAGGACCGCGAGCATGTCACCCCACCGTATCAATGGATCAAACTGATGCAGGCGGAATTGGGGGCAGGCGCCGAATATATCGTGGCGGAAGCCCGGGAAACCGGCACGGTCGGCCTCTATCGTAATTCCGGCGAAGTACGCGAGGGCCTGGTGCAGGAGATCCTGACAAAAATACCCGCAGAGAAGATCCTCTGGGAAGCCCCGCAGAAAGACCAGCAATTGTACTTCCTGACCCTGATCGGCGCCAATGCCAATCTGGGCAATATAAGCCCCACTGAAGTCATCGCACTCGAAGCCATGCGCATCGGACTCAGAGGGGATACATTCGATTTATTCCGGGATAAATAATGCGGGCGCAGGCCGTGGCGCCGCCACGGTCTACCAGGCGCTGGCATCGTCCAGCTGCCGGATGGCATCGGCGTCGAGCGTCAACCGGGTCGCCGCTATCAACGAATCCAGTTGCGCGATGCTGGTAGCGCTGGCAATAGGCGCCGTTATGGAAGGGCGGGCGATCAGCCAGGCGAGCGCCACACTGGCCGGCGTCGAATGATACCGCTCCGATACCTGATCGAGGGCAGCCAGGATACGAAAGCCCCTTTCGTTCAAATACTTTTTGACCCCGGCGCCACGGGGGCTCTTATTCAGATCGGCTTCGGACCGGTACTTTCCCGTCAGGAAACCTGCCGCCAGCGCCCAGTAATTGACGACGCCGACCTCGTTTTCAAGACAGA
>PMUF01000160.1 GCA_003167015.1 Chitinophagaceae bacterium
CAACGGCGGCTTCGGCAACAAAGTCGTGGTCGGCTGCGCAGGTTTTTTCCTCAATAATGAAATGGACGATTTCAGCATCAAGCCGGGCGTTCCCAATATGTATGGCGCCGTCGGCACGGAAGCCAATGCCATCGCCCCCGGCAAACGAATGCTCAGCTCCATGTCTCCGACCATCGTCCTGGACAACAAAGGCAAGGTTTACCTGGTCGTCGGCACCCCGGGCGGTACCACCATCACCACCTCCGTCTTCCAGACCCTGGTAGATATTCTCGATTTTGGACTGAGCACGGATGACGCCGTCAATTTACCCAAATTCCACCATCAATGGCTGCCGGACGAAATCTTCGTCGAACCTGCCTTTTCGACGACCACCCGCGACAGCCTGAAGGTAATGGGCTATACCGTCGCTCAGCGCGGCAGCATCGGCCGCACCGAAGTCATCAGGGTTTTGCCGGACCAGCATATAGAAGCCGTCGCGGACAATCGTGGCGATGACGCAGCAGTAGGATATTGACAGTCTTTTGCGCCAGTAATAAACTTTAACGCCGCTATGCTGTCAAATGGTTAAAATGGGCATATATACCCTTTAATTGGTACTGAATTTGCACATCGACTGTGAAGTTTCTACTTTTACACCCTGAAATGGATAGCCCCTGAGAAAGATCTGGAAAATAATTCGTAACACATTACTCGTTTTGCTACTATTACTGGTGTCGACATGGGCGCTTGTGCAGTTGCCCGCGGTACAGACCTGGCTCGTCGCCAGGGTCACCGCCCGGCTGTCACACGATCTTCATACCACTGTCCGGATCAAGCATGTCAACTTTTCCCTTTTTAACAAGATGATACTCGACAGCACGCTGGTGGAAGATCTCCATAAAGACACGCTGTTATATGCCGGAAAGGTCAAAGTCAACATCACCGATTGGTGGTTCTTCAAGGATAAAGCCCAACTCCAGTACATCGGCCTGGAAAACGCCACCATCAAATTGCAACGCGACGACTCTGTCTGGAACTACCAGTTCATCGCCAACTATTTCTCCGGCGGCCCGGACACCGGGAAAAGCATCCTGCCAAAGTCCACCCTCAAAGATACCACGAAAGGCCTCCAACTGGACCTGAAAGAAGTGGACCTTTCCAATATCCATATCCTCAAACGGGATGGCTGGCGCGGGGAAAACATGGACCTGCGGCTAAAAGGACTGGAATTGTATGCCGACACGATCAGCTTTTCCGACAAGATCGCGCGGGTCCGCAACCTCACTTTCACAAAACCCGATTTCATCCTCACTGATTATACCGGCCGGCGACCGACCCCGCCGGACGATACGTCCGCTATCATCAATGATCCTCTCCACCTGCGGCTCAATCCGGCCGGGTGGGATATTACGGCTAATGATGTGATCATCCGCAATGGCTCATTCCGGCATGAACAACCAGAAGACACGATCGTCAACAAATATTTCGACGGCAACCATATTTATTTCTATGCCGTCAACAGCGACTGGAATAATTTCCGGCTCAACCGGGACACCATCACCGCGCAACTGCAGCTCAGCACAAAGGAACGCAGCGGCCTGGAAATTAAACGGCTCAACTCCCGGATCAGATGGTACCCCGAAGCGATGGAATTCGCACGCCTCGACCTGCAAACGAACAAAAGCCATCTCCGCAATTACTTCGCCATGCGCTTCAAAACGCTGGACGATATGTCCGACTTCGTTACCCGCATTCACATGGAGGCCCATTTCTCCGACTCCGATATCGACAGCGACGATATCGCCTGGTTCGCCCCTGACCTCGGCGACTGGAAAAAACATATTCGGATCAGCGGCGATGTCCGCGGCACGATCGACGATCTCCGCGGCCGGCAAGTCGTGCTCCAGGCCGGAAAGAATACCCTTCTCAACGGAGATATCCACCTGAAAGGTTTACCGGATATCCAGCATACTTTTATCGAATTTAAATCCAACGATTTCCGGACGACATACGAAGACATGGCCGCCCTCGTGCCCTCCATCAAAAAGGTGCAGCAGCCCGCCATCAACCAGGTAGAATACTTGCGGTTTAAAGGAGACTTCACCGGCACCATCCGGAACTTTGTCACCAAGGGCACGATCGAAACCAACCTGGGCACCCTGGTGACCAACCTTAATATGAAACTGCCGCCGGAAGGCGCCTCCATCTATTCGGGCACCATCAGCACGGACAGCTTTTACCTGGGCCGCTTCCTGGACAATGACAATCTCGGCCGGATCGCCTTCCAGGGTAAGATCGACGGCACCGGCCTCAGAACGGGTACGCTCAGCGCCACCCTCGACGGAATGATCAGCAGCCTGGAATTCAACCATTATACCTATCAGCATCTGCAAATCAACGGAACCGTCGCCAAGAAAAAATTCAACGGCGAGCTCGTCGCCGGCGATCCCAACCTGGATGCTCACCTCAATGGCCTCATCGACTTCAGCCAGTCCCAACCCAGATTCGACTTCCAGGCAGAAGTAAAGCGGGCGGATCTCACCAAACTGAATTTCGTGAACAAAAAAGTGGAGTTCAACGGCAAATTCAAATGCAACTTTACCGGTGACGATATCGACAACTTCCTCGGCAACGCCAGTATCTATGACGCCTCCGTCTACAAGAACGGCCAGCGGGTATCCTTCGATTCCCTGACCCTAGAATCCAGCATCGTCGACAACAACAAGACGATCACCGTCGTCAGCAACGAATTCGACGGGGCCATCGTAGGCGAATTCTCTATCAAAGATCTCCCGGCCTCCTTTCAGACCTTCCTCAATAAATACTATCCCAGCTATATAAAGCCGGCGAAAACAGTCCCGACCAACCAGAATTTCAGCTTCGTCATCACCACTAAAAAAGTCGATGAATACATCGACCTGTTCAATACGGACCTGCAGGGCTTTAACAACGGCGGACTCAGCGGCCGTATCAACACCCGGGACAACCTGCTGGACCTTAACGTGGACTTACCCTCTTTCAGCTACAAACACATCGATTTTGCCAATCTTACCCTGAAAGGACGAGGCAGTCTCGACAGCCTGTCCATGGAGACCAATATCGGCGATGTGACGATCAATGACAGCCTGCATTTTCCCGGTACACATCTGATGCTGCATTCATCGAACGATCTGTCCAGCCTGGACATTACAACCAGCGCCAATCAAACGCTCAATTCCGCCAATATCTCCACCCGCGTGCAGACTCTCCCTACGGGCGTACAGGTCACCTTCAACCCTTCCACCTTCGATATCAACAGCAAGATCTGGACGATCGATAAGGACGGTGTCCTGACCTTCAACCGGAATGTTTTCTCGGCTGACAACTTCAGCGTCCATAGCGGTGACCAGCAAGTGATGTTGACGACACATCCTTCAGCCGAAGGTAACTGGAACGACATTCATGCCGACCTCAAAAAAATCAATATCGGCGACTTTACCCCCTTCGTCGAAAAAGCCGAAAGGATCGAAGGTCTGCTGACCGGTGCCGTCGATATCACCAACCCCTTCGGCAAACCTACCGCCGACTTCCAGGGTACGGCAGAACAATTCCGCTTCGCCAATGACTCGATCGGCAAGCTGGACCTCGCCGCCAATTATCAGAAGTCCACCGGCGCCATCCATGCTACCCTGCATTCCGACAATAAAGACTATCACTTCGACGGTCAGGCGCTGATCAATACAGATAGTACTGCTGCCGGCCCTCCCATTGATATCACCACCGACGTCGCCGACATGAAGGTCGACCTGTTGGAAAAATACCTTGGCGGCGTCTTTACCAACCTGACCGGCAACGCCACCGGTAAGCTGCGGATCACCGGCCCCTCCTCCCATCTTCTCTACCTGGGAACGGTCCAGCTGAACAACGCATCACTCAAAGTAGCCTACACCCAATGCACCTATAAGATCCCTGCCGCAACCATCCGCTTTAAAAAGGATACGATCGATTTCGGCAGCTTCCAGGTGAAAGACCGCTTCGGTCACACCGCCGATCTCCTCCATGGCAGACTCTATCATCACGCCTTCGACGACCTTGGATTCGACTTCGAGTTCAATACCAACCGGCTGTTGTTGCTGGATACGAAAGCCACCGATAACAACCAGTTCTACGGCACTGCCATCGGTAAGGCCCGGATAACGCTCACCGGGCCGGAAGAGAATATGGTGATGAATATCAAAGGCGCGCCGACGGACAGCTCCAATATTTACCTCCCGCCTTCCGTCAGCCGGGAGAGCGGCGAGGCTGACTTCATCCAATGGAAGGTATACGGGACGGCCATGTCTAAAATGACCAACCAAAAAAGCAGCAACCTGCTGTGTAATCTTGACATCGACGCTAATAACTTTGCGAACGTCTACATGATCCTCGACGTGATCAGCGGGGACGTTATCAAGGCCAACGGACGTGGCAACCTGGTCATGAAAGTAGGCACGACCCAGGACCTGGTCCTGACCGGCCGGTATGAAATCGACCGGGGCAGCTATAACTTCACCTTCCAGTCTTTCATTCACAAACCTTTTATCCTCAGCGAAGGTGTAGGCAATTTTATCCAATGGAATGGCAACCCTTATGA
>PMUF01000608.1 GCA_003167015.1 Chitinophagaceae bacterium
TGACCAGGATATCGATGTGGCCGAAGCGGGAGACGATTTGCTGAACGAGGCCGGGGATCGAGGGTAAATCGTCGAGGTCATGGGAAAGGGGGTGGCAAAGGTTGCCGAGCCGTTTGGCGGCGACGTCGAGTTTTTGGCGATCCCGTCCTATGATGATGGTCGTTATCTGCGCCTTCACGAATGTTGTGGCTATTGCCAGGCCGATGCCTGAGCCTCCTCCGGTGACGACGGCTATTCTGTCTGGATGTTCTGTCACTGCCATAGCTGTCAAGGGTTTGTTGTTTGTGGAATGCCGGAATTGGCTGTTCCAGGAGCGTAATATAATTGCAAATTTTCGTAATACGCCAGGGTATGATCGGGTTGTTCGGCCCCTGCAGGCAGGGGTTGACGGGAGAAGGTCTGAAAATACAATAGGCAGGCGTTGCGCCACCAGACGGCGTCCTGCTGCTGGATGCCGAGCAGCATCTTCACCTGCTGCCAACGTTCGGCGTCGATGCCGCGGGGTTGAAGGGCGTCCCAGCATTTTTGCATCCAGCGGACGGAGTCCACTCCCGTATAATATTTATGACATAGTTCTTCCCAGAGTGTGCGGCCGGAGTGAAGGCGATCATTCCAGCCTACGTGATGCCACCAGAGTACCGCATTATCCGGGCAATCCTTTTTGTCTGCCCACAGGGTGCGTGCGCCGGGGGCATATTGTTCCAGTGCATTGCTGCCGGTGACCGTGCGGTCGAAGCCGAGTCCGGCGGAATCGGCGCGATGGAAATAGACGGGGTTCCAGTCTGCGCGTGATGCCTTGTCATACCAGGGGGCGGGGCCGTAGTGGTGGCTATAGCCCATGATATGGGCCAGGCCCAGCGGGGTCATATAATCGACGGCGATCTCGCGGGAGGCCAGCATCATTTTCTTGAGGGTGTCGACGATGCCGGGGTTGTTGCTGAAGGTTTGACGAATCCATTCGTCGGCGATGGCGGCGGAGCGGTCCGTGGGGGAGGTGGCGCACCAGGCGAGGCGGCCGAAGGCGTACCAGTTGGCCTGGGCAAAAGGGTGGCCGCACCAGTTGATATCATTGCCGATATTGGCTACGCCTGCCATGCCGGTGATCGTGGCGGAGACAGGAGTCCCTTTTCCTTTCGCATAGGTGTCTGCGTTGAGGCATTCTTCGAACAGGGGAGCCAGGTAGACGAGGTGGTTCGAAAATCCCAGGTATTCCTGGGTGATTTGCACTTCCAGCATGAGTGGCATCTTCGGCACGGCGCCGAAGAGCGGGGAGAAGGGTTCCCGGGGCTGGAAGTCGAGGGGGCCGTTCTTCACCTGCAGGAGTACGTTGTCCCGGAATTTGCCGTCGAGCGGTTTGAATTCGTCATAAGCCTGTTTGACCCTGTCTTCCGAAGACCCGCTGTAGACGAAGGCACGCCAGATGACGATACCGTGGTGGGGGGCGAGAGCGTCGGCTAAGGCATTCGCTCCGTCTGCATGGCTGCGGCCGTAATTCTGCGGGCCCGGTTGTCCTTCGGAGTTAGCCTTGACCAGGAAACCGCCGAAGTCCGGAATATAACTATATATCTCATCCACTTTCTTTTTCCACCAGGCTTGTACGGCAGGGTCCAGGGGGTCGGCCGTCGGTAATCCGCCGATCGACATGGGTGAACTGAAGTTGACCGAGAGATAGACGCGGATGCCGTAGGGGCGGAAGATGTCTGCTAAGGCGGCCGCTTTGCTTAACCAGGCAGGCGTAAGAATAATGGGGCTGGCGTTGACGCTGTTGAGGACCGAGCCGTTAATGCCGACAGAGGCGTTAGCCCGGGCATAATCTGTATAGCGGCTGTCTTTATATAATGGAAGCGTCCACCAGTCGAAGATAGAAAGACCGGCATAGCCCCTTTCGACCGTGCGGTTAAGGTTGTCCCAGTGGTCGAGGACGCGGTATTGGAGGGCGGGGATGCTGGTGATATCGAGGGATCGGAGTGATTGATGGGTCTGCAGCAGCCGGAGGAAGTGGAAGGCGCCATAGAGGACTCCGACATCTGTATTGGCGACGATGGCGATACCGTGTTGGCCGTCCAGGGTATAGTGGCGGATGAGGAAGCCTTCTTTCCCGAGGGGGGTGAGAGCGCTATCCCAGTGCAGGCGGGCGATCGGGGCTGAAGAGGCTGGTGTGCCTACGAGGAGGGCGCCTTCGTTGATAGCGGCCGATTCGCTATGGATCTCTTCAACAGGCTGTCCGAGCAATCCGGAGAGGCCGGTGGTCAGTTCGTCGGATGCGGCGTGTAGTGTAGCGCTGGTGGTGTTGAAGTAAAGATCGTGGATAGCGGCGCGATACTGCTGTAATAGTTGCGGGTCGATGATGCGGTCATACCGGAGCCACAGGCGGTAGCCGTCTTCTGCCCTGCTTATTGAGGGAAGGAGGCCGGCCCACAGGAAAAGGGTGAGCAGGACGAGATTGCGGTTGTTTATCATGGGGAAGGCGGTTTCCGGCGGACGGAAGACTCGCGGATGATCAGTTCCGAGCGCAGTATAATAGTATTGGTGGAGTGGATGCTGCTGGCTCCATTGAGATGGTCGATCAGGTTACGGGCGGCGATCTGGCCCATTTCATAGCCCGGGTAATTGACGGTGGTAAGGGTTGGTTCGACGACGGTGGAGACGGGATCGTTATTGAAGCCTACGAAGGCGATGTCCTCCGGGATGCGTATCCCTGCCTGTTTCAACGCCGTCATACAGCCCACCGCGCAGTTATCGTTGGCGACGAATACCGCGTCGGGCATAGGGCGCATCTCCAGGATGCGGGCTGCGGCGTCTGCGCCGGCTTCCTGGCTGAGGTTACCGACAATGACGTAATCTTCCCGGAAGGCGATCCTTTGGTCGGCCAGCGCCTGTTTGTATCCCTGCAGGCGGTCGATATAGACATTTCGTTTGGGGGTGGCAGTGATGTGGACGATGCGGGTATAGCCCTGGCTGATGAGGTGGGTGGTTGCCTCGTAGGCTGCCCGCAGGTTATTGATCTGGATACAGGTGCCTTCGGTCTTGTCGGAGGTACGGTCGAAGAAGATCAGCGGGATCTTCTTTTTGGTAAAGGGTTCGAAGTGAGCCAGGGAGTCCGTATCATAGGCGAGGGATACCAGCAGGCCGTCTACGCGGCTGTTGAAGAGGGTAGCGGCGTTGACGCGTTCTTTTTCCGCCGATTCTGAGGACTGGCTGATAATAAGATTATAACCTTCACTGTTGGCAACATTTTCCATACCGGCGATAACGGCCGACATAAAGGAGCTGTTGATCCGGGGAATGATCACTCCTATAGTATTGGTGCGGCTGGTACGGAGGTTACGGGCGAAGTTATTGGAGCGGTAGCCCATTTCCAGGGCCAGGTCGGCGATCCTCTTCTTTGTTTTCTTGCTGACAACCGGGTCATCTTTCAAGGCACGGCTGACCGTGGCGATGGAGATGTTCAGTTTGCGGGCAAGATCGTAAATGGTAACTTCTTTCTCTTGACTCATACAATCGTTTACGTGCGAGGTTATAAAAGTAAATTTATGTTTTTTTCTGAAAAAAAATGTAATCGGTTACATTTTTTGAAAAATTTCCTTATTTTCGATTCGCAATACAGATCTCTGCATACTTGCCACACCAAAAAAACGATTGATCTTATGCAGCCAAAGCGACGCTCAGTAGGAGAATTCTTCTTCCCGCGATCCCTCAAATGTTTGTTGGGCGTGCTTTTCCCCTCATTATGGTCTTTTTCGTCTTTCGCTGATGGTCCCGCGGCAACAGGGCGTTATCTGCACCGCAAACTTTTACTAAACCAAAGCTTCAAAAATTAAAAACGATCGCTTATGAGAGTTTTGTTCAAGCATTGGGTCCCCGGGGTACTTTCCCTGAACGGACAGCTTGCGAAAAGGTCCATTTTCATCGTCTGTTGCGGGCTGTTCCTGCTGGCAGCTCCCCGTTCGCAGGCTCAGAACACGCCCATTCACGTTGTCGGGCATATTATGTCAGACAGCGGGCAACCGGTCGCGCAGGCCACGATCACGGTGAAGGGTTCGAGAACAGGCGTGAACAGTGATGACAACGGCAATTTTGATATCCAGGTTCCGGCGGACGCGACGCTGACCATCTCGTCAGTGGGCTATGCTCCCGCCACCATCAAAGTTGCCGGCCGACATTCTCTTCAAATTGCATTGACGCATTCGTCGAATTCGTTGGACCAGGTGATTGTGGTGGGGTATGGGACGCAGAAGGCGAGTGACGTCACAGGTTCCGTCGCGAGGGTTACCGCGACGACTTTGGCCGAAGTGCCGGAACCCAATTTCATCAATGAGCTGCAGGGGCGAACGGCGGGCGTGGACATCGTGAACAATAGCGCTACGCCGGGTGGTGGCGGGCAGATCCGCATCCGAGGGAACCGATCGATGGCTACCTCGTCGGTCACCAATTCCGTCACTGGCGCCGGCAATGCGAATACCATCAGCGATAACCTGGACCAGCCGTTGCTTGTACTCGATGGTATCCCCTTCAGCGGCAGCGTGAATGATATCGATCCGGACAATATCGCCAGCCTGGATATATTAAAGGACGCTTCTGCAACGGCCATCTATGGCAGCAGGGCCTCGGGCGGGGTTATCCTCGTTACGACCAAGAGGGGCAGAGTGGGTAAATCCCAGATGACCTATAACGGATATTATGGTATTTCGAGTGTCCTGGGCGATATGAAGGTGTTTGATGGCAAGGAGTACGCTCAATTCAAGTCCGATGCCGCGACTTACAACACCTCTTCACCCGGGACGACTGCGTATCCGCTGACGACGGCCGAGCAAGCCGGTCTTACTGCGGGGACCAATACCAACTGGCAGAAGCTGATCTACCGGAATGCGATGACGACCAGCAATAACCTGAGTCTTTCCGGCGGTACGGAGACCACGCAGTTCGGGATAGGGGGGTCTTACTATGATCAGCAGGGCATCATCCCCAATCAGAATTTCGAGCGGTTCTCGCTGCGGACCACCATCGATCACAAGATCAGCAACCATTTGAAGATCGGCATCAATACGATAAACTCTTTGGCGTATACCAATACTCCGGGCGGTGCGGGTGTTCCCGGTACGCTGATGCGGTTGAGTCCGTTGGTCTCTCCTTATAATCCCAATGGCACGGTCAACCTATACCCGCTGGTCGGTTCCATCGATGCCTCCGTGTATGTGAATCCGCTGACGTTGAAAACGGCCTCCAACGCCATCCTGTCGAGGTTGCGGAGGTTGCAGACGTTCAACAGCCTGTACGGGGAATGGTACATTATTCCGGGCCTGAAGTACAGGATCAACCTTGGACTGAACTATTCGCAGAACCAGTCGGACAGCTATAACGGTCCTGAGACGTTCGTGAATTCCAATACCTCGCTAGCGTCGGCGACGGCGGAGGTGGGGAATGCGGAAGCCTATTCTTATGTGCTGGAGAATGTGCTGACCTATGACAAGACATTTGCCGGGGTGCACCACCTGACTTTCACGGGACTTTACAGTGCCGAGAAGGACCATAATCAGAGCAGCAATTTTATAGGGACCGGATTTCCGGCCAACTATGTACAGGACGCCAATCTGAACCTGGCTGAGACAGTGGGAACGGATCCCAATAATCCCGGCAGTTTTGCGGAAAGGGGGCTGCTATCTTATATGGCGCGCGTGAACTATTCGTTCAACGAACGTTATTTATTGACGGCTACCGTGAGGAGGGACGGATCTTCCGTGCTGTCGCCGGGTAACCAGTATTTTACCTACCCGGCCCTTGCCGTGGGCTGGAATATCATGAACGAGAATTTTATGAAGTCCGTCGGCTGGGTCAGCAATCTTAAGTTGAGAGGGGGTTGGGGGCTTACGTCCAACCAGGGTGTTGCGCCTTACACCACTTTGGGAGCGTTGACGACCAGCACCTACAATTTCGGGCAGGCGACAGCGGGCGAAGTGGGAACCTACCTGATCACTTCCCTGGCCAACACCCATCTGCACTGGGAACAGACGGCGGAAACCAATTTAGGCGTGGACTATGCGTTTCTTCAGAACCGCATCTACGGTACGGTGGATGTGTACGAGCAAAAGACAAGCGATATCCTTTTGCAGCAGACCCTGCCACCGAGCAACGGCGCCAGCAGCATTACGACCAACCTGGGTAAGACGCAGAGCAAAGGGGTAGAGATCAACCTGAGCACTGTCAATATCCGATCGGCATCTCCCGGCGGGTTTACGTGGACGACAGATTTCAATTTCTATCTGAACAGGGAGAAGATCACACAACTTGTGCCCGGGGAGACCGCAGACATCAACGACGGGTGGTTTGTCGGTCAGCCTTTGACAGTGATCTACGACGTGAAAAAGATCGGTATCTGGCAAACGGCGGATTCGCTGGACGGAAAGCTGCAGGCCCAGACATCACCCTCTCAATTGCCGGGCAATATCAAGATCCAGGATGTCAGCGGACCTAACGGCAAGCCGGATGGGCAGATCAACTCTTACGACCGGCAGATCCTCGGAAATTTCGAGCCCAAATGGGAGGGAGGCTTCGGCAGCAGGATGACATTCAGGAATTTCGATTTCAATTTCGTCGCCTTTGCGCGTATGGGCATGAAAGTTCTGGTGCCTTACCTGACGACGGATGGTACTGCGAATGGGTATGACTTTTTCATGCAGAGCCGGATCAACCAGCTGAAAGTGAATTATTGGACGAGATCGAATCCGACCAATGATTTCCCACGGCCGGATGCCAGCCTGCAATCATTCCCCTTTGCTTCTACGCTGGGCTACCAGAATGGTTCTTTCATCAAGATGAGGAGCATCAACCTGGGCTATACGATTCCGTCGAAGGAGCTGAACAGGGCGGGGATCACCTCGTTAAGGATCTATGTCACGGCGCTGAATCCCTTTATCATCTATTCTCCTTTCGTGAAGGCCGGCTATGGGCCTGATCCGGAAGGGAATGGGTATGGTGGTGCGGTTGCCTCTACTGCTGCGGGCGGCAGTGTCGGGCCTGGCGGTACCAACGGGCAGTGGCGGCAGATCAGTGTCAATGCCAATAATCCTTCAACGCGTGCATTCAATGTCGGGGTGAGCCTGAAATTCTAACATTAAAATTTTGCTTGTATGAAACGATATACAAAAATTTGTTTTGCGAGTTTGATGGCAATGGTGCTGATGAACCTCAGCTGCAAGAAAATATTGCAGGAGCATCCTGAGTCGATCATCGTGCCCAGTATTTTCACCACGGAGGGTGGCCTGGAGGGCGGGATTGGCGGTGTATACAATGACCTGCGCAGCCTCTGGGGGACGGAAGGGTTCACCATGCAGTGCCTCGGCGGTACGGATGAGATACTGGAGGGAGCGAGTGCGACGAGTACGGACTTCTATACTTATAATCCGATGACCAGTGCGGATGAAGCCAACGGGTGGTGGGACAATGCGTACACGGATATCAATACTTTGAATGCCGTCCTGCAGTATGCCCAGCAGTTCCCTGCGGACACCATTGTGGACCAATGCATCGCCCAGGCGCATTTCCTGCGGGCTTTCTGGTATTACTACCTGGTCACCAACTTTGGCGACGTGCCCCTGCACATGACCTATATCACGACGCCGAGCCTGGCGGATTCCCGGCAGCCCATGGCCCAGGTGTACGATTCGATCATCTCGGATCTGAATTATGCGGCGGCGCAATTGCAGGTCGTCTGTCCGGTGAGCGCCACTTCGCAGGCCCCTTTCGGCGGGAAGGCGGCGGCACAGGGGGTGGCCCTCTATCTGCTGGGAAAGACCTATCTGACCCGTGGGTGGTCCAGCGCTGCCCAGCCGAATGATTTTCAGCAGGCCGTTACCGTCTTCACCAACCTGATCACCAATCAGACGACGTATGGGTTTGGTCTGTGGCAGGATTATGCCGATGAATTCGGCGAAAATGTCAGCCCCATCACCGCTTCCCGGGCGGCGTACGATTATGGGAAGGAGAATATGTTTGTCAGCGACCATACTAACAATGCCCAATACGGGCAATACGTCACGGGTGGCGGGGCAGCCGGCGGGGCGTCGCAGAATCTTCTGCCCTGGTTTCAGCGCTGGAACTACCCGACGAACAGCACGATCAATGCCTATTTGAAATCCCCGGGTGTGCTGGCGAATTCCGGGCCCAGCATGATGACGCGGGACGTGATCAACGGGCGGCCTTTCATCCGGTCCATGCCGAACAATACGTATATCCTGGGTCAGGCCTTCAGCCCTGCGGACCAGGTATATGATACCCGGTACAGCAAAACGTTCCAGACTGTATTTATCGCCAATACGGCCAATATATCCAATACGGCAGGCGAGGCCAACAACTCGAGAGGAATAGGCTATACAATGAATGTAGGGGTGGATACAGCGGTATGGTTTCCGCCGTATGAAGTTGCCGGTGCGCCGCAGTTCAACGGTACGACGCCATTCCATGGGATCATCATTCCCCCCAGTCTTCAGACGAACAATTATTATCCTGCCAACAGGAAATTCGACGACCCCAGCAGGCCTGCGGCGGATTTCAATGATCCCAGCACGCGACCGGTGGTCATCTATCGGTTTTCCGATGTCTATCTTCTGCTAGCCGAAGCCTATTTCAAGCTGGGGAACCTCGGCGCGGCTATGACGAATATCAATGTGATCAGGGAAAGGGCGGCGTACAACAGGAACAATTCGGATTCATTGAACCAGGTTGCCGCTGCCGCCATGGATATTACTCAGAACCAGGTGACGCTGGATTTCATCCTGGATGAGCGGACGCGCGAATTTTATGGTGAAGGCATCCGGTGGTTTGACCTGGTGCGTACGCAGAGTTTGCAGGAGAGGATCACGAATTGGAATCCTGTCCAGGCGGGAGCGCATTTCCAATCATATATGTCCTTGCGGCCGATCCCGCAGAATGAGATCGATGCCGTCACTTCCGGCCCTGCTTTCCCGCAGAATCCGGGGTACGCCAATTGAGTGTGGTAAAAAAAGGATTACCGATGCATCTATTTCTGTACCGCAGGACTGTCCTGTCGCTGGCAGTCCTGCTAATCATTCCTGCGGCATTTGCGCAGGTACGTCTGCCACAACTGATAAGCGACGGCATGATCCTGCAACGTGATGTACCGGTCAATGTCTGGGGCTGGGCCACTCCTGCCGAAAAGATAGCCGTCGTATTCAATGGCAAGAGGTATACGGCTGTCGCCCGGCCGAACAGCGTCTGGCAGATCAGGCTTGACGCAACGAAAGCGGGTGGCCCTTATACCATGGACATCCGTGGTGTCAACCATATCACGTTGAAGGATATCCTGGTAGGGGATGTCTGGCTTTGCTCAGGGCAGTCCAATATGGTACACCAGATGAAATTGCATGGCGTACGTTATGCGGACGAGATCGCTGACGCGCATTATCCTGAAATAAGGCAATTCTGGGTGCCGACCCTGACGAACCTGCAAGGCCCGCAAGGCGATTTAACGGCAGGTCATTGGAAGTCCGCCAATCCGCAAGACGTGCTGGAATTTTCGGCGGTAGCGTATTTTTTTGCCAAGAACCTGTATAAGAAATACCATATTCCGATCGGTATCATTAATTCGAGCGTCGGCGGGACGCCTATCGAGGCATGGACGAGCGAAGAAGGCCTTAACCATTTCCCTGCTATAATAAAGACGATTGAGAAGAATAAGGATACGGCCTATATCAATGGCTTTAGCCGGAGAGCGGCTGCGGCGATGTCCAATCTGCCGAAGTCTAATGATAAAGGACTTGCGGGTCCTATTCCCTGGTACAGTCCGACCTATACTCCTGCGGGATGGCGGCAAATCGGTATCCCCGGTTACTGGGAAGACCAGGGGCTGAGAAATCTTGACGGGGTAGTGTGGTACAGGAGGGAAATCGATGTGCCGGCATCCATGGCCGGCCAACCTGCAAAGGTTTTTCTCGGCAGGATCGTCAATGCCGATGTTTTGTACATCAACGGCAAAGAAGTGGGTAATACCACGTATGAATACCCGCAAAGAAGGTACACTATTCCCGCTGAGCTGCTGAAACCGGGAAAAAACTAATTTGTGGTCCGTGTCACGAACAGTTTCGGGAAAGGCGGCTTCGTTCCTGACAAACCTTATTGCCTGATCGCCGGGAATGATACCGTCGATCTGAAAGGTTACTGGGAATATAAAGTGGGGGAAGTATTCGTGCCCCGCACGAGAGCCGGCAGTGGCGGTTTCGGGTTCTCCGCTCAGAACGCGCCTACGGCTTTGTATAATGCCATGATTGCGCCGCTTATCCGTTACGCCATAAAAGGGTTTGTCTGGTATCAGGGGGAAGCCAATGCAAATAAGGCTGCCGAATATGCAAAACTGCAACCGGCGATGATCGCCGACTGGCGCAGCAAATGGAAAGAAGGAGATATCCCGTTCTTATATGTGCAGCTCCCGGGCTTTGGTGATTATGATTATCTGCCGGCCGAAAGTAGTTGGGCGGAATTGAGGGAGGCACAACTGCAATCCTTATCTGTTCCTAATACAGGCATGGCCGTAGGTATCGATTTGGGAGAATGGAATGACGTCCATCCCGACAGGAAAGCGCCGGTGGGCGACCGCCTGGCATTGGCCGCGGAAAGAATTGCCTACGGTGATAGTGTCGTTTACTCGGGGCCTATATACCAGTCGTCGGCCATTTCAGGTAATAAAATACTTATCTCATTCGACCATACGGGCAGCGGTTTAATCACTGAGGATGGAGGGGAGCTGCAGGAGTTCGCCATCGCCGGAGCCGACAAAAAATTTGTTTGGGCTAATGCAAAGCCCGAAGGCGATAAAGTGATCGTGTGGAGCGATGAAATAAAGGACCCGATGTATGTGAGATATGCGTGGGCGGATAATCCGGTCAATCCCAATCTATATAATAAGGAAGGGTTACCGGCATCGCCTTTCAGGACCGACCCGGACAGCGTGGGGCAGCAGCCATCTGCCAACACCGGGGCATACCCGCCTCCCGTCAATTTTACGGCGGAGCAGGACCATGATAATATGATGAAGCAGTTGGGCATCAAAGCTCTGAGGCCGGGTCCCAGCGGCGATGCAAAGGCGCCTGACCATGCCAACTACGACACTGCGCTGGCCAATCCTTACCCGGACCTTCCGGATGTATTGACATTGAAGAATGGCGAGAAGGTCACTACCGCGGATATGTGGTGGAAACGGCGGCGGCCCGAGATCGTCGAAGACTTCGAGCGGGAGGTGTATGGGAGAGTGCCCGCCGGAGCGCCGAAGGTGACCTGGACCGTTGCGATGACCGACCAGGAATTCGTCGGTTCAATACCGGTGATCACCAGGGAAGTGATCGGTCATGTGGACAACAGTGTCTATCCGCTGATCGACGTCAATATAAAAGTGACGCTGGTGCTGCCTGCGGATGTGAAAGCGCCCGTGCCTATACTGATGATGTTTGGACAGGCTGCGCCATTTGGCACCGCCGGACAGCTGATTGCCGATGGCTGGGGATATGTGATGATCGATCCTGCCAGCATACAGGCGGACAACGGCGCGGGCCTTACCCGGGGCATCATCGGCCTGGTGAACAAAGGGCAGCCGCGCAAGCCGGATGACTGGGGGGCGTTGCGTGCCTGGGCCTGGGGAGCTGCCAGGGCGCTGGACTATCTGGAAGCCAGCGAACCACAGGTCGATGCCCGGCATGTGGGTATTGAAGGTGTATCGAGGTATGGAAAAGCGGCGTTGGTCACCCTGGCTTTCGAGCCTCGATTTGCCATGGGGTTGATCGGATCTTCCGGCGAAGGGGGCGCCAAGCTGCACCGGCGCAACTGGGGAGAGGCGGTTGAAAGCCTTACCGGCGGGGAATATTATTGGATGGCGGGGAACTTCGTCAAATATGGCGCTTCCGATGCCGTATTCGGGGTGAAGACTGCCAAAGACCTGCCTGTAGACTCCCACGAGTTGATTGCCTTGTGCGCACCGCGGCTGACCTTTATCAGTTATGGCATCCCCGGGCAGGGTGATGCCCGATGGCTGGACCACCAGGGCAGCTATATGGCGGCTGTGGCTGCGGGGCCTGTCTTCAGGTTACTGGGCGCGAAAGATCTGGGGGTATCCGCCGATTACCGGACTGAGAAAATGCCGCCGGTGAACGTTGGTCTCCTCGACGGTGAGTTAGCGTGGCGCCAGCATGACGGGGGGCATACCGATGCGCCAAATGTTAAATATTTCATACAATGGGCTGACAAATTCATGAGAAAGATAAATTAGGCCGAAAAACCGATATTGCGGAATAAACGGGTTTTCATGAGCACACAAAGGCTAGCCTATTTTTTGTCTATCGGATTATTTTTTGCGCAGGGTATCATGGCGCAGGTGAGGATACCGCGGCTGGTGAGTGAGGGTATGGTCCTTCAGCGGGGCGTGCCCATCCGGATCTGGGGATGGGCCGGAATAGGGGAGGATGTCACCGTCAGCTTTGACGGTACGACTGCCAAGACCCAGGCCACTTCGGATGGCCACTGGTCGGTGCTGCTGGACCCCCGGAAGCCCGGCGGCCCTTACAATATGGAGATTGACGGGATCAATCATATCGAGATCAGGAATGTCATGGTAGGAGATGTTTGGGTATGTTCGGGGCAGTCCAATATGGAACTGACGATGGAGCGGGTCAAGGAGAAATATGCCGATATCATTGCACATTCCGAGAATAAGGAAATCCGGCAATTCCTGATCCCGCTGCGATATGATTTCCAGGGTCCTCATGACAATGTGCCTGTCGGGAAATGGGAGGCTGCCAATCCAACTTCCGTGCTGTCGTTTTCTGCGGTAGCGTACTTTTTTGCCCTGGAAGTGTATAAGCAGTATCATGTGCCCGTCGGGCTGATCAACAATGCAGTAGGCGGATCGCCGGCCGAGGCCTGGCTGAGTGCGGATGCGCTGAAGGAATTTCCGGAAGAGGAGGCAACGGAAGTCAAATTTGCCAATGATGCTTATCGCGACAGCATAGCGGCTGCCGACAAAGCCGGTGCTGCGAAATGGTACACCGCGATATGGAACGAGGATAAAGGTTTGCATGAGGAGAAGCCCTGGTATGATCCCTCCTATGATGCGTCCGGGTGGGAGTCGATGACCGTGCCTGGTTTATGGGCTGACCAGGGTGGTCCTAAAGAGAATGGCGTCGTCTGGTTCAGGAAAGAGATCGACGTACCGGCAGCGATGGCCGGTCAGCCGGCGAAGTTGCGGCTAGGCACCATCGTGGACCAGGACAGTGTATATGTGAACGGCCAATTTGCCGGAACGACTCCCTACAAATATCCGCCCCGGCGCTATGATCTGCCGGCCGGGATGCTCCGGCCGGGAAAGAACACGATTGTCGTGAGGGTCATCAACAGTTATGGCGGCGGAGGGTTTGTCACAGATCTGCCGTACAAGCTGACGGGCGGTGGTGACACGATCGATCTTAAAGGCAGCTGGAAATACAAGGTAGGCATGACGCAGGGTCCGCTGGCGGTACCCACCTTTTTCCAATGGCAGCCCGGCGCCCTCTATAATACAATGCTGGCGCCGCTGGCTAATTATACCGTCAAGGGTATTTTATGGTACCAGGGAGAGTCGAATACTTCACGTGCCGAGGAATACCGGCGGTTGATGCCGGCCTTGATCTTTGACTGGCGCCGTACGTGGCGGCAGGTCCAACTGCCTTTTGTCTATGTCCAGCTGCCGAATTTTGGACCTGTGCAGGATCAGCCGCGCGAAAGCCAGTGGGCGGAGTTGCGGGAGGCGCAGCGGCATACGTTGAGTCAACCCCAGACTGCCATGGCTGTCACTATAGACCTTGGCGAATGGAACGATCTTCATCCTTCGGATAAAGAGGATGTGGCGAAGCGATTATTTTTGGCAGCCGAACATATTGCTTACGATAAGGCTAATATTATTTATTCGGGTCCTTTGTTCCACTCCATTCGTATCAGGCATGGCAAGGCGCATCTCAGTTTCGATGAGGCGGCGAACGGGCTGATCGTAAAAGGGGGTGGCGAACTGCATGGCTTTGCGATTGCCGGCCCCGACATGCATTTTGTATGGGCGCAAGCGGTGATCGAGGGCAAGACGGTTGTTGTATCAAGCGATAAGGTGCCTCATCCGATAGCGGTGCGGTATGCCTGGGCTGACAACCCCGTGGGGGCCAATCTCTACAACCGGGATATCCTCTTTAATGAGGGGTTGCCGGCTTCGCCTTTCGAAGCGGTGAAGTTACCAAAGTGATTTTCGATCAGTTCTGCGCCGGATTGTTCATTGTCCCTATAAACAGGATGTCACCCGTCTGTTTTTCAGCGATAAAATACAGGTAGGGATGGTCTATCGTGACCACGGGGATCACCGGCTGACTGCCGGCGACTTCGGTTACCACGGTTATGGAGGTGGCTGCGGCTGCCACGGTGCCCGTTTCGGAGACGTCTATGTAGGCCTTATGGGCTGCCTGGGAGATGTATGTCGGCGTTGAAAACATTGCCGAGAAATCCGCCCCCGGACCGAAGGCGATCCCCATGCCCAGGGAGGTCAGGCCTGGCAACAAGTTAGGGATGAAGTAGGAGGTTTGCCATTTGGGGAGGTACAGGCTGATCGTCTGGCTGTCCAGGTGCGACAAACTCGCGGCCCAGGTGGAACTGTTGAAGGACGTGGCGAAACTGCCCAGGGATACTTGCTGATTGGCGGGCATTACCACATACATATCAAAGCTATTTCCGGAGCCATATGGTAATTCCAGCAGGGTATAGGCGGGGTCCTGGTACGAACGCAGGGTCACCTGCTGATTCATGAACGGGACGCTTGTGGTAGTGCCGTTGGACAGATAGAAAGTATTGTTGCGGGTGTCGGCCGGATTAAAAGCGTACTGCCAGGCACCGTTGAAATAGATGGCGTTGATGAGCACCATGGCGTCAGCAGGGCTGAGGCTGCTAAGGAGATTAGTGATCTTATTATCCGTTTTGGCGGCGACCCAGGAATTGATGGTAGTGAGCGATGCAGGACTGGAAAAATTCAGCGGTTGGATATAGCCGTTGTAATCTTCGGTCATGGAGTTCAGGAAACCCGGTACAGGCTGAGGCCCCGTTTGCTGGTACCACAGTGAGTTGGCAACCGACAAGGTGACTTTGCTGTCCTCAGAAGGCAGTTGTTTAATCAGGGCCGCGCTGACGGCGTTCAATTCGGTGGTGGAGATACCTTCGAGGGCCAGTGTCTTTGCTATAGAGTCACTGGTGGCGCCGGCGGAGCCGTTATACACCATGCTCAGAGCCATATAAATACTAAAAGGAGAGATGAGTTTGTTGTTCGAGGCAGTGTCCTGCTGCAGCAAGCTGCCAAAGAAATTGAGCGCGAACTGATTGCCGGCTGTGATAATGGCCGGGCTGCCGGCGGGAAGATCCAATGTCTTGCTGGTACCGGGTGACTGAACGCTCTTATGGCAGGAAGTCATGATCATGATGAGCGGCAGACAAACTATAAGGCATAAGCGAATTAGTCCGGCGGATAAGGTCCGGTTCAATGGTAATGGATGCATGGGATAATTTTTGAGAGGTTGACAAAGCGATGACGTCAATCGTTGCAAAAGGGTTGAAAATTTAAAATTGTAATCGATTACATTTTAGCCCTTTTTGGCTACATTCGTTGGTATAAATGGATGCATATATGAAAAGACCGATTGTTTGTCTGGTGATTACCTATTGCCTTTTTCTCCTGCGTGCCGAGGCGCAAAATGAGGCCTGGCTGAATCCCGCTGTTCCCATCGATACGAGAGTACATGACCTGATCTCACGGTTGACGCCGGAGGAAAAGGTTTACCAGATGATGAACAGCACGCCGGCGATCCCCCGGCTGCATATTCCTGCCTATGACTGGTGGAACGAAGCCTTGCATGGCGTTGCCCGTTCGGGTACTGCGACTATATTTCCCGAGCCTATTGGCATGGCGGCCACCTTTGACGACAGCCTGGTCCACCAGGTGGCGAACGCTATCTCGGATGAAGCGCGGGCTATGTACAATGCTGCACGGGAGAAGGGGTATCAGGCGCGGTTTGACGGGCTGACCTTCTGGACGCCGAATATCAATATCTTCCGTGATCCGCGATGGGGCCGGGGCCAGGAGACCTACGGCGAAGATCCCTACCTGACGGCGAGGATGGGAGTAGCGTTGGTGAAGGGATTTCAGGGTGACGATCCCCGCTATCTGAAAGTGGCGGCCTGCGCCAAGCATTTTGCCGTGCACAGCGGGCCGGAGCGGCTGCGTCATCGGTTCGACGCGGAGGTGTCAGCGCATGATCTCTGGGATACTTATCTGCCGGCCTTTCATGCATTGGTTGTCGATGCGAAAGTGGAGGCGGTGATGTGCGCCTATAACCGGACTGATGGCGAGGCCTGCTGCGGAAATACCTATCTGCTGGACGATGTGCTGCGGGGACAATGGGGGTTCAAGGGCCATATCGTCTCGGACTGCGACGCCATAGCCGATATCGACGAGGGGCATCATCTGGTCAACAGCAAAGCCGGTGCTGCCGCTCTTGCCCTTCAACGCGGCGTGAATCTGAATTGCGGCGATACATATCTGTCCCTGCCCGATGCCGAGAAGCAAGGGCTGGTGACCGAGGCCCAGATAGACAGTTCGCTGGCGGTCCTTCTGCGGACACGCTTTCGGTTGGGATTGTTCGACCCGGCGGGCAGCAATCCTTATGACCGCATACCCGCCTCCGTTATCAACAGTCCCGAGCACCGGGCTCTGGCCCGGACCGTGGCGGAGAAAGCCATTGTCCTGTTGAAGAATAACGGTGTGCTGCCTCTGTCCAATGGGCTGGAGAAATATTTTGTCACCGGCCCCAACGCCAGCAGTGTAGATGTCCTGCTGGGCAACTACTATGGGGTCAATAACAGGTTGGTGACCATCTTAGAGGGGCTGGCGGGTCAGCTACAGCCCGGCAGCCAGATGCCTTACAACCAGGGGGTGCTGCTCGACCGTAACAATGTCAACCCGATTGACTGGGCGTCGGGCAATGCCAGGACATCCGACGCGACCATCTATGTCATGGGGATCACGGGGCTGCTGGAAGGGGAAGAGGGTGAGTCATTGGCTTCACCTACTTTCGGCGACCGGCTGGATTATAACCTCCCTCCCGCCCAGATCGACTATCTGCGTAAGTTGAAAAAAGATAACCCGCATCCTGTCATCGCTGTCGTTACGGGAGGTAGTCCCATGAACCTGGCAGAAGTCCAGGAGATTGCCGATGCCGTGCTGCTGGTCTGGTATCCCGGCGAGGAAGGAGGGGATGCTGTGGCAGATATCCTGTTTGGAAAAGCTTCGCCATCGGGCAAATTGCCTATCACTTTCCCGCGCTCGTACGATCAGCTGCCGCCCTTTGACAATTATTCGATGCAGGGGAGGACCTATCGGTATATGACGGCGGAGCCGCTGTATCCGTTTGGTTTCGGACTGAGCTATACCACGTGGGGCTATAGCGGGCTGACATTATCGAAGAAGAAGATCCGTCGCGGCGAGAATGTAACGGCCGAGGTAACATTGACCAATACCGGCAAATATGCTGCCGATGAAGTGGTCGAACTCTATTTGACGCATGAAAATGCGGGAGATTCAGCGGCATTATTTGCATTGAAAGGTTTTCAGCGTGTATCTTTGGCGGCCGGTGATTCTATGCGGGTAAAGTTTGTGCTGACGCCGGAGCAGCTGGCCGTGGTGGATGAGAAGGGGCATTCGGTGATCCCGGCGGGGAAGATCCGGATCAGCGTGGCGGGTTCGCTGCCGACGCGCCGGAGCGAGGAGTTGGGCGCGGCGAAAGGGGTGGAGGGGGAGATGGAGGTGGTGAAATAAAGACAAAAGATATGGAAAGACCTTTTTTGATGGAAGAAACGATGCGGTGGTATGGGCCTCATGACCCCGTCAGTTTATGGGATATCCGGCAGGCCGGTTGCACGGGCGTCGTGACGGCGCTTCATCATGTCCCGGTCGGGGAGATCTGGTCGTCGGAGGAAATCGAAAAGCGGAAGGCGGAGGTAGAGGCCGCGGGCATGCGGTGGACGGTGATCGAGAGTCTGCCGGTGCATGAGGATATCAAGAAGCAAAAGGGCAACTACCGCGAATACATCAATAACTATCAGCAAAGTCTGCGGAATGTGGCGGTAGCGGGGCTGGAGGTGGTGACATATAATTTCATGCCTATCCTGGACTGGATGCGGACGGAGATCGCGTATGAGATGCCGGACAGAAGTAAGGCTTTACGCTTTGAAAAAGCGGCGTTTATCGCTTTCGATCTTTTCATCCTGAAGAGACCCGGGGCGGAAAAGGACTATAATGCTGCGGAGATTGCCGCGGCGGAAAAGCGGCTGGCTACGATGACGGCCGGGGAGAAGGAGACGTTGTACAGAAATGCGCTGTTAGGGTTGCCTGGCAGTGAAGAGCGGTTTACGGAGGAGCAGATCCTGGCGGCGTTGAAGACGTACGAGGGGATCGATGCGGCGAAGCTGAAAGAACATCTCTACTATTTTTTACGGCAGGTTGTCCCTGTGGCCGAG
>PMUF01000524.1 GCA_003167015.1 Chitinophagaceae bacterium
TAATATGAAGGATCGGAGGTACGGAACGAGCGGTCCCAGTCATAGCAAAAACCGATGTTGTCCAGCTGCTGCCGGAAATTTGCGATATTATCATCCGTAGAGACGGCGGGATGGATGCCATGATCGATCGCATATTGTTCGGCGGGAAGACCGAAGGCGTCATAACCCATCGTGTGCAGGACATTGAACCCTTTCAACCGCTTATACCGGGCATAGATATCGCTAGCGATATAACCCAGGGGATGGCCTACATGCAGACCGGAGCCGCTGGGATAGGGGAACATATCCAGGACATAGCATTTGGGTTTGGAGGGATCGTTGGTCACTTTATAGCTGCCTTCTGCCGTCCAGCGCTGTTGCCATTTCTTCTCTATATCGCTGAAATTATATTCCATAGCTATGGTTCTTAATACGCGGGTGTTGGAAAAAAGTTAAACCTTGATATTTATTGAAATAATGGCAGCAATCATTCGTTAAAGGGGGGACAAAAATACGAAAATGGCCCCGAATTACCCTTTAATTGGCGGGAAGATGGCATCAAATCCGTTATTTTTGTCCCTAAACGCTTACTGTGCCTGTTCACTAACCCAAAAAACGAAAGAATATCATGGCTCAATTCGGAAAAGGATATGCCAAACGTTCCACGCCTTCCTATTTCATGGCTATTGTGGGTGTTTCCCTGGTGTTATTCCTGTTGGGCTTGCTGGGCTGGATCGTGATCAATGCCAACCAGCTGGGTGAAAATTTCAAGGAAAATATAGAAGTTCAGGTATATGTCAGGGAGAATGTGTCGCCCAAGGACAGTGCAGCCCTGGTACAGTATATAGCGTCTCAGCCCTATACGAAGTCCTATCATTATATGACCAAGGAACTGGCCCGGCAGCAGTTCATCTCCGACGGCAATTCCGATTTCAGTTCGGTGCTGGACAAGAATCCTTTGCCGGCCAGCGTCAACTTCAATATTCGCAGCACGTATGCCTACCCTGATTCACTTAACAAGATCAAGGCCGACCTGATACAAAACATTGCGGTCAGTGAAGTGCAATACAACAAGGCGTTGGTGTCGAATCTGAGCAATATGATCCGCAAAGTCAGCTTTATTTTACTGGCAGTGGCGATCGTCATTTCGGTGCTGGTGATCATCCTGATAGACAATACCATCAGGCTGGCGATGTTCAGCAACCGGTTCCTGATCAAGACCATGCAGATGGTAGGCGCTACCCGCTGGTTCATCGCGAAGCCTATGGACTTGCGGGCCCTTGTCAACGGGCTCATCAGCGGGCTGATCGCCATCGGCGGGATCATCGGCGTCATTTTCATTACGGAAAAATGGCTGCCGGACATTCGGGCCCTGCGGGATTATACCTTACTGTCCCTCCTGTTCGTCGTTATTGTCCTATTGGGGATCAGCATTTCCCTTATCAGCACCCACCGGAGCGTGGTAAAATACCTGAAAATGAAGCTGGATGATTTGTACTGATTCCCGTATATTGCAGGCCCAATAATCAACTTTTATTCATGGCAACGACAAAAAAAGCCACTCCTACTACTTCTGCTCCCAAAGCGAAAGCCACGACCGTTAAGAGCTATTCCAATGCTCCCCTGTTTGGAAAGGAGAATTATCGTTGGATGCTGATCGGCATCGTGCTGGTCGCCCTGGGGCTGATCCTCATGGCCGGTGGGAAAAGCAAGGACCCGAATGTGTTCAATCCCAATGAAGTATATAGCTTCAGGCGTATCACCCTGGCCCCTATCCTTATCATTGGCGGTTTCGTGGTCGAAATCTTTGCTATCTTCCGGAAAGACAAGTCGAGCCCTCAATCCTAACTGAAATATTATCATGACTATCATCCAGGCCATCATTCTCGCGATCGTGGAGGGGCTGACCGAGTTTTTGCCCATCAGCTCGACGGCTCACATGAAGTTCACCAATCCAATCATTGGCGTCAGCTCTACCCCCTTCTCGGATCTGTTCGAGATCGTCATACAGCTATTTGCCATCCTGGCCGTCGTCGTGATCTATTACAAGAAATTTTTCGATTTTTCAAGGCTTACCTTTTATACCAAGTTGATCATTGCGATGATCCCCGCTGTCGTATTCGGCATCCTGCTGAAAAAGCATATCGACAAGGCGCTGGAAAACCTGTATTTTATCGCTATCGTCATGATCGGCGGCGGCATCATTTTCCTCTTCGTCGATAACTGGTTCAAAAACCCGACCATTACGGACGAACGGCAGGTATCCAATGGGGCCGCCTTCCGTATCGGTTGTTTCCAGGTGCTGTCCATATTGCTGCCCGGCTTCAGCCGCAGCGGAGCTACGATCATCGGCGGCATGAGCCAGCGGCTGACACGGAAAGCGGCGGCAGAATTCTCCTTCTTCCTGGCCGTTCCCACTATGCTGGCGGCCTCCGTCAAGAGTTTCTGGGATGTCCACAAAGAACATCCCGATGTATTGAGTAAAGATAATGCGAGCTTACTCCTGATCAGCGGGATCGTTACCTTCTTCGTGTCCATCCTCGTCATCCGGTTCTTCATTGGTTTCCTGCAGAAGCATGGATTCAAGGTCTGGGGCTATTACCGGATCGTCGTCGGACTGGTGATGCTGCTGTTGTTGTGGAGGGGCATTCTATGATAGTGACGGCGCCCAAAAAAGTGATCAATGGCTGGGCCATGTATGACTGGGCGAATTCTGTTTACAACCTGGTGATCACCACCACCTTTTTCCCGATCTATTTTACGAAGGCGACGCACGCCCATTTCAAGAGCGATAATATTCCATTCCTCGGACATACGTTTGTCAACTCGTCGCTGTACAGCTTTGCGCTGGCGGCAGCCTATCTGTTCATTTCCCTGCTCTACCCCATCCTCACGTCCATTGCCGATACGCGGGGCAGCAAGAAGAATTNNGTTATATGGGCGCGTCGGGCTGTAGTCTGCTGTATTTCTTCGACGGGTCGAACCTGTGGCTGGGCATCGGTTGCTTCATCCTGGCCAGTATGGGCTTTGTGGGCAGCCTGGTATTCTATAATGCTTATCTGCCGGAGATTGCAGCGCCGGCGGACCAGGATGCAGTGAGTGCAAAAGGTTTTGCCTATGGCTATATCGGCAGCGTGATCCTGCAGGTGCTCGGCTTTGTACTGGTCATGACCATGAAGGACAATCCTTTCAAGGCGATGCAGCTGACCTTTTTGATGGTGGGGATCTGGTGGGCCGGTTTTGCCCAGATGACATTTGCGGTGTTGCCCAAACCACAATTAGTGAGCGTTGCAAGGACAAATGTGTTCAAAGCCGGTTTCACCGAAGTCCGGAAAGTATATCGACAGGTTAAGCAGATGTCGGTGCTGAAGCGATATCTGCGGGCCTTTTTCTTTTACAGCATGGGGGTGCAGACGGTGATGCTGGCAGCTACGCTGTTTGGCGACAAGCTGCTTCACCTGGAAGACACGAAACTGATCGTCACGGTGGTGCTGATCCAGCTGGTGGCGATCATCGGCGCGGTCTGGATGAGCAGGCTGTCGGCAAAGTATGGCAATATCCGCGTGCTGATGGGCGTCATCGTCATCTGGATATTTGTCTGTATCTCCGCTTATATCACGGGAGGTATGGCCGAGCAGCTGCGACCTTATCATGACAGGATCGCCGAGCTGCAGCAGCAGAAAGACAATCTGCTGGCGCACAGGGCGACGATGAGCGACGCCGACTTCGACGTACTGGATGCCAATGTCGAGGCAGAATTGTCCCACTGGAAGGCCGATCTGGCGCCTCGCCAGGAGCCGATCGAATACTCTTTCTACAGCCTTGCGCTGATGGTCGGACTGGTGATGGGGGGCATCCAGTCACTGAGCCGTTCGACCTATTCCAAGCTGATGCCCGAGACAAAAGATACCGCTTCCTTTTTCAGCTATTATGATCTGACGGAAAAGATTGCCATCGTCATCGGCATGTTCAGCTTCGGCTTTATCGAGCAATTGACAGGCAGTATGAAGAATTCCGTGATTTTTCTTATCCTCTTTTTCATCATCGGGCTCGGATGGCTGTATTCAGCAATGATCAAACAAAAACAAGAAAATGCCGTCGTGGCGCCGGCAGTGTAGTATGCAACTCTATTCCATTCCCACCGGATATTTTAAGCTCGATGGCGGAGCCATGTTCGGCGTGGTCCCCAAAACGTTATGGAGTAAGATCCATCCGGCTGACGACAACAATCTCTGTACATGGGCTATGCGTTGTCTGCTGATCGAGGATGGCGGGCGGCTGATCCTGGTGGACAATGGCATCGGCGATAAGCAGGATGCGAAATTCTTCAGTCATT
This sequence comes from Chitinophagaceae bacterium, assembly GCA_003167015.1. Lineage (GTDB taxonomy): Bacteria > Bacteroidota > Bacteroidia > Chitinophagales > Chitinophagaceae > Puia. The sequence continues at coordinate 4,316 of PMUF01000524.1, forward strand.
ATTATTTACATGGGGACGATACGCTGGACAAGTCGCTGGCTAATTGCGGCTTTCGCCGCGACGATATTACCGATGTGCTGCTGACGCATCTGCATTTCGACCATTGTGGGGGTAGTATTGTGCGATCCGGCGACAAGCTGGTGCCGGCTTTTAAAAATGCTACCTATTGGAGTCATTCGCGGCATTGGAAGTGGGCGACCGAGCCGAATGACCGGGAGAAGGCTTCATTTCTGCGGGAGAATATCCTGCCGATAGAGGAGAGCGGGCGGCTGCGATTTGTCGATAAGGTGGCGGGCGGATCCGGCGGCGGGCCGGCGGACGCAGGCGATGGACCGGCGGGTGCACGTGGCGGTGCGGCCGAACCGGGTGGCGGGTTGCAGTCCGATCCTGTGGGCGTGGTTTCCGGCCGGCTGGAGACGATTTCCAACGTGATCATCCCGGGGCTATCGGTTCGGATGGCCTATGGCCATACGGATGCCATGATGCTGCCGCAGGTCAATTATAAGGGCAAGACGGTGGTGTTTATGGCGGACCTGCTGCCGTCGATCGGTCATATTCCTATTCCTTATGTGATGGCTTATGATATGT
>PMUF01000500.1 GCA_003167015.1 Chitinophagaceae bacterium
ATGCGGATCATGCCTTCCGTGCCTGCGATCTCGGCGGTAAGGGAGGTCTGGCAGGCCAGGGTGCTGCTGATGATGGCCGACTGGCCGTTGCGCCAGGTAAGGATGGCATGACAGGTCTCGTCCGATCCTGTCGGGGCGAGGTGTCCGGCGGCCCGGATCTCATCCGGCTCGCCCAGCAGCTGAAGGCATAGAAACAGGGGATAGATGCCGATATCCAGCAGTGAGCCTCCGCCCAGCCGGAGATTATATAATCTGCCTTCCGGGTTGAAGGATGATAGGAATCCGAAGTCCGCACGGACATACTTCAACGTACCGATCTTCCCCTCACCGATCAGATCGATTATCTGCTGCATCAACGGCAGGAAGCGGGTCCACATGGCTTCCATCAGGAAGGCGCGGTGACTGACCGAAGCCTCTACCATTTCTGCGACTTGCCGGGCAGACAGCGCCATTGGCTTTTCGCAGAGTACGGCCTTGCCTTCTCGCAGGCAAAGCAAGGCGTGTTCGGCATGAAAACCGTGGGGGGTAGCGATATAGACGGCGTCGATGGAAGGGTCGGCGGCGAGCTGTTCGTAGTTGTCATAGATATGTTGGGCGCCATGGGTGGCGGCAAAGGCCTTGCCGCGGGCAGCATCCCGTGATGCAATGGCGACCAGCCGGGTACGACCGGCCAGGGTCAGGGCCACGGCGAATTTATTCGCGATCTTTCCGGGGCCGATGATCCCCCAGGTATATTCCTTCATGGCTGCAAAATAGGGGAAAGCGGTTTATCTTCGTATCTAAATCATTTCTTTTTATTATGAACCGACCCGCCGCTTTTATTTTCGATCTCAATGGTACGATGATCAATGATATGGAATTTCACAGTACGGCCTGGTTTGACATCCTGAATGACGATTTGAAGGCCGGACTCACGCGTGAACAGGTAGCGCGGCAGATGTATGGTAAAAATGAAGAGCTGCTGGTGAGGGTATTTGGAGACAGCCGGTTCACCCCTTCAGAAATGGCCGCCATTTCGCACAAAAAAGAACTCAGCTACCAGAAAGCTTTTCGACCTCATCTGCAATTGATAGCCGGCCTGCCAGCCTTCCTGGAAAAGGCCGACCGTCATCATATCAGGATGGGGATCGGGTCTGCGGCCATTCCCTTCAACATCGACTTTGTGCTGGACAACCTGGCCATCCGGCATTATTTCGGAGTGATAGTCAGCGCCGCCGACGTGAGAATCAGCAAACCCCATCCGGAGACCTTTCTCCGGGCGGCCGAGGGCCTGGGGGTGTCGCCGGATGCCTGTATTGTCTTCGAGGATGCCCCGAAAGGGGTGGAAGCGGCGCAATTGGCGGGGATGAAATGTGTCGTGCTGACCACGATGCACGGCAAAGAAGAATTTCTCGCCTATCCGAATGTCGTTGGCTATATTGCAGACTATACGGACCCCTTACTTGAACGATTATTCATATGAGACTTCGTCTCTCTTGCCCATATGCCGTCTTGCTGACCACGTTGTTCTGCGTGGCGTGCAAAAAGATCATCCAGGTGAACCTGGCCAATGTATCCCCACAGATCGTTATCGAAGGGAATGTTACCGATGACGCCGGTCCTTACCAGGTCCAGATCTCGCGAAGTGTGGATTATGCTGCCAACAATGTTTTTCCGCCGGTGACAGATGCCGTCGTCAGCATTACCGACAGTACAACGGGGCAGACGGATATGCTGCTGGAAGTGGATTCGGGAGTATATGCGACCCAATCCCTGATTGGGCAGCCCAGGCATACTTATCACCTGCTGGTGATAGAAGATGGCCAGCGATACAGCGCCACTTCGACGATGCCTATACCCGTCAAGCTGGATTCCATCACCTTCGAGCAGAACACCAACATTAATGGCATCTCGATGATCACCGCCATCGTAAATTTCCAGGACCCGGCGGGAGTGACCAATTATTACCAGTTTACGGAGGTTGTTAACGGCAAGGCAGTACCCGACATTTTTGTTTTCGATGACCGGCTATCGGACGGGAAATATATCGAGGAGCCTCTTTTTAACGATACTGCCTACCTGGAACCGGGGGCTGCGTTACTGCTGACGATGAACTGTGTGGATGAGAATATTTACAATTATTATAATGAGCTGTCCAATGTCACCGCCACTGCAGGCATTCAATCGACCACACCGACGAACCCTACCAGCAATATCAGTAATGGAGCACTGGGGTATTTCAGCGCGCACACCACTACATTCGAGCAATTGTATGTCTATTGAACCTTAGGGCTGATAGCTCTTTATCTTATTGTAGAGCGTCTTGCGGTCTATTTTGAGGATTTCCGCCGCTCTCGATTTATTGTAATTCACCTGTTTGAGGACATTCATGATCGTATCATATTCTGCCTGTGCCGCCGCATTTTTCAGGTCAGTCTCCTTATGGACGATGGGATGATGGGTATGTTGCTGGACCGTATGAGGCTCTACCTGTTGCAGATAGGACTGGGCGAAATTGTTATTATCGACGATCTCGGTGGGCAGCACCCGGGCATTGATCAGACCGGATGAAGTCAACAGGGCCGAACGGCGGATGACATTGCGGAATTCGCGCAGGTTACCGGGCCATGGATAGTCCAGGAAGATCTGCATGACCTCGGGGTCGAAGCCCTCTACGTTCTTATTCAACTCTTTGTTAGACTTGGCGAGGAAGAACTCGGCGAAAAGGGGGATATCTTCTTTCCGATGGCGGAAGGCCGGCAATACGATAGAAAACTCATTGAACCGATGGAAAAGGTCCTCCCTGAACTTTCCACGGCGGTAGGCATCCTGCAAATTCTCATTGGAAGCTACAATGATGCGGACATCCGTCTCCATTTCGCGTACACCACCGACCCGTTTGAATTTCCGTTCCTGGATGACCCTTAACAAGGCTGCCTGGATCTCATAGGACAGGTTGCCGACTTCATCGAGGAAGAGGGTCCCGCCGTTGGCCAGCTCGAAATGGCCTTCCTTATCGTTGAGAGCGCCGGTGAAGGCGCCTTTCACATGTCCGAACAGTTCGCTGCCCGCCAGTTCTTTCGACAGGGTGCCGCAGTCCATGGCAATGAAGGGTTTGTCTTTGCGGGCGCTATTCTGGTGGATAGTACGGGCGATGACCTCTTTACCGGTACCGCTTTCTCCATACAGGATGATACTGTAATTAGTGGGGGCTACCAATTCCACCTGCCGGTAGAGTTCCCTGGTCGCCGGCGCCTGGCCTACCAGGAATTCATCGTCCCCGAATGATTTGCCGGGTTTTTTCGCTGCCTGAAGGGTACTGGCGCGTGGGGCATCGCTACCTGTGAGAGGCTGCTGAAGGGCCCTGCCGATCACGTTCAGCACTTCTTCGGGTATCAGGGGCTTGGTGATATAATCGAATGCACCGGATTTGATAACATCTACTGCCGTCTTGATATCGGAATAGCCGGTGATGATGATCACGATAGCATAAGGATCTACCTGTTTGATCTCCCGCAGCACTTCCCGGCCCTCCTTGTCTCCCAGGCGGAAATCACATAATACGACGTCGAATTTGGACTCTTTGAACTTGGCAATTCCCTTATTACCGCTGTGGCTGGCATCCGTCTCGTATCCCTTTTTCTGCAAAAAGCGGCCTAATAAATTGCACATGTCCATATCATCGTCAATGATGAGAATTCGCTTCATAAGTGGCATTTTCTAATTAAAATTACTGGAAAAAGTATAATTAGTGTAATTAGGATTCAATCAAATATAATCTACTCCTAACCTTCTAAACCCTTGCCAAATTTTTATCTCTTGTCGGAAAGGGGTACGGGGTGATGGGGTGGGGATAAAATTGCACGATTTGGGGAAATTGCGGTTAGTAAAACTACGTAGAATCAGGCCAAAGTCCGGATTAAAAGGGGGCGGGCACAATTTTAATGCCCATGACAGGTAAAAATTTGTATGGCAATAAAATTGTAAATATTAGGTTATGAAATTGTCGGGTTTAAAATATTTGAAGGTTAAGTGGAAACAATTATTATGACAGCAATCGAAAAAGTCTTGATCGTAGATGATGAATTGGATATATGCTATTTGCTCAGCGGGATGTTGAAACAGCGGAATTTCCGTACCGGCTTTGTGAATTCGCTGTCCGATGCCGTGATTGCTCTACAGACGGACAAGCCATCCCTGTTAGTTCTCGATAATCACCTGCCCGATGGATTCGGGCTGGATTTTATCCCCTATGTCAAAAAGAACTTCCCGGAGATCAAGGTGATCATGATCACTGCCCATGACGGCTCTCTGGAGAGAAAACAGGCTTATGACGGCGGCGTAGATCTTTTTGTGGCCAAGCCGCTGAACCGCAAGCTCATTAATGACGCTATCGATAAGCTGTACAGCTCTGATTCTGCGGGAAAGCTGGCTTATAGCCGGTGAGCTATCCCCGCTATCCCTCTTCGGTCCACACCGCCACCGAACCACCTCCTACGGTAAAGTTACCTTTCCCGTCGGCGTCGAGGGTGACTTTGCCCGGCTGACCGCCGAGGTAGTCGACAAAGGTTTTACCGGCATGGGCCTTCCCCATTTCCATGACTTTATTTCCGTCGTCTCCGTTACATAACAGGACTGCGCAACCTGATTGGGGGTGTTCGTCGTCTCCTTCCCTGGTCCAGCCGATACAATTGGCGTGATCCAGGTAATCCCGCTGAGTCCCATAGGCGAACAGTTTGCGGGCCTGCATCAGCCGGTCAATGTTTTCCACCTTCGGCATGTAAATCTCATAGTCGTTGCCATCCTTCCCCTTGTCGGTATATTTCGCACTATAAAGATCGGTATAGAATAGACAGGGATATCCACCTTCACGTAATAATAACAATGCATACGCCAGCGGTTTGAACCAGGGATCTACGGGCGCCTCCAGCGCCTGGAGAGGCTGCGTGTCATGATTGGCGACGACCGTCACCGCCAGTTCGGGCTTTACCGCAACCAGCGAATCATTGAAGATGGTCGTGAGGTCGTAATCCTTGCCCTGTTTGGAGGCGGCTTCGAGATTGTGGTGAAGAGAGGCATCGAAAAGGGACATGCGCCCCCCGGTGGCGTCTATATATTTCAGCAGCAGCGGCAGATTGCCTGGCGCCCAGTACTCACCGACGATGAAGAAATCCTCACCTGCCAGATTTCGCATATGGTCCACCCATTCGTTGACAAAGGCCGGCGACATGTGCTTGACGGCATCCAGCCTGATGCCGGTAAACCCGGTCAGCTTATAATACCATTCGCCCCAACGCTTGAGCTCTTCGCGGACCGCTTCATTCCGAAACTCGATATCGTCATACATCAGGTAATCATAGTTGCCTTTTTCATCATCTATCACTTCTTCCCAGGTATCGCCGAAATCGTTGAGAATAGTATAGATGGCCGTCTCCTTCGTTTTATTGTCATAGTCGACGCCGGTAAAGCAATGGTAGTCCCACACGAATTCGGAATATTGCCCTTTGCGGCCGGGAAAGGTAAATTTCGTAAAGGCTTCGATGTCGAAGGGTTCGCTGATGAGTTTCGTCCTGTCTTCGGAGTCGACCTTCCGGACTTTGACCACCTCACATTTGTCACCGCCGGCCTTGTGATTCAGGACAACATCCACGTATACCTGCAGACCCGCGGCGTGCGCTGCTTCGATGGCCTCGAGGTATTCCTGTTTGGTGCCGTACTTGGTCCGGACGGAATTCTTCTGATTGAATTCACCCAGATCCCACAGATCATAAATGTCATAGCCTACGGACCATGTTCCGCTATTGCCTTTGCAGGCCGGAGGCAGCCAGACGGCAGTAAAGCCCATTTCAGCGAGTTTTTCAGCCTCCGCTTTTAATTTTTTCCATAGACTGCCATCTGTCGGATAATACCAATGAAAGTATTGTAGAATTGTACCATTTTGCATAACAAGAGTTTAGGTTCGTTACTTTAACCATAAATAATACCACAATTGTTAAGAAGGGAATTATCCCTATTTGTAGAAATTTTACCTCATCTCCGGGTCATAACGGCCGATTTTCCGCCTGTAGAAAGATTGGCAAGGATTTTTGACTATAGTATCAAAATCAAACAATATGAGCACTTCAAAAGTATTGGTCGGTTTCCTGGTAGGCGCAGCAGTAGGCAGCGCATTAGGTATTTTACTGGCTCCGGACAAAGGTTCCGAAACGCGAAAGAAGATATTGGAAAAGGGCAATGACCTCGGTGACTCCATCGCTGATTTCAGCGACACGATCAAGGATAAATTCAATGAAGTAGTGGATGGCGTGAAAGGAAATTTTAACAAGGCGAAGAGTTCTGTGTAATCCGAAGTCTTAGAAAGATCTTTCACTAATATGACCTTTATGAGCACCATCGAAGAGCAGCAGCATGACATAGATATCCTTTTGTCCGATGCGGGCGATTATATCGAGACGAGGACGACCTTATGGAAGTATAAAACGATAGAAAGTCTCTCGGATGTCAGTGGCGAGCTGGTCTCCGGGCTGGCTCTGATAGGTATGGCAACCATCATCGTGCTCATTTTCAGCATGGGGTTTGCCTTACTGATAGGGTATTGGCTCGGTAACAGTTTCTATGGCTTTTTTATCATCGGGGGCTTTTATGCGATCATTGGGCTGATATTCTATGCCAGGCGGAGTGTCTGGTTGAAAGAACCTTTCAGCAATATGCTGATCCGGAAAATCTTAAAATAACGTCAGTTGAATAAGATAAGGACCATAGATGAGCTAAGGGAGGCGATCCGCGACCTGGAACACCAGAACTATGTCAATGAACAGCATATGCGGCGGCGGGTAGCCGATTTTGCCGACCGGCTGAAACCGATGAATATCATCAAGAACCTGTTTGGCCAGTTTATCGGCGGGACGGATATCAGGACCAATGCTTTGCGAATGTTGGCAGGTTTTGCGACCAGCTTTATTGTCAAGCGATTTTTCAAGAAGGGGATCGCGAAATAACGAAGAAGGGGATTGCCCAAATAAAACACACCCGATATATACCAACTCTCCCCCTGCAGGCTCGTTCCGGCAGGGGGTTTTCGTCTATATGCGG
>PMUF01000032.1 GCA_003167015.1 Chitinophagaceae bacterium
ACGTCGGTAGAGAGTCCCGCCTTTTGGGTAATATCTTCGAAGCGCATATTGCCTTTGTTGAGATACAGCCGCGAACTGACCTGATTCCCGGCGAAAAAAATATCGGGCAGTCCATCCCTGTTGAAATCACCCACCCCTACCCCGCCGCCCATATAGGTATATTCATTCACAAACATGTTCAACGAATCGTTCTCCGTGATCGTGTTATTAAAGTCTATACCTGTCTCCGACGAAGACAGGGAAGTAAAGCTCATTCCTTTCCTGTCGTTTACGGAAGTACACGAAAAAGCGGTCAAAAGCACCGCTCCTATGGCAGCAGCGACGAGATTCTTCAAATCCTGACAATTTATTTACTATCCGCCACGAGGTAAACAACGCTCATGGCAGGAACAGCTATCTTGATCTGCCCATTAAGCGTCGCACCATAGGGCTTGATGCTGGAATAATTCAGCGGGCCTCCCGTAGGCGTTGCCGGACCGATGCCATTCACATATACCTGGCTGGAGAACGGCGCATTGTCCGTACCCCCCGTCAGTATATACCACTGATATTTTGCTCCTGCCGGGAAATGCTGAAAGTCGATCGAGACCACATGGTTGTACGCTCCTGAGTTGATGATCACCGTCCCCGCCTGGCCCGAAGTAAAGGTAGAGGAATAAGTCGTCAGATCAGTATTGAACATGGCTCTTCTGAGCGTGTCATATACCATCCTGTCGCCAAAACACTTTTGAAAATAATACATGTAATAGAATGAAGGCCGCGGGTTCCAGAGCGGCGCATTAGGCTCGTCTCCTATGTTGAACATCCCCTGGTCGTCCCCGTTAAGATAGCCATTGGCCAGGTCCCAGCGACTGGCTTCGCCAAACTGGTTCTTGATGAAGCTGCCAAGGGTCAGGGCGGCATGCATCCCGGAAACATATGATGTATTTTGTTTGGATCCTGTCGCCTGGATATTCCACTCGGACATGGCGATCGGCTTCGTACTCAACCCATAAGTCTGGAGTTGCTGCTTGACATAAGACATATCGGCCGCCGGTACCGACGTCCCGGTGCCCAATATCGTCGCTACCGTCGAATTTTGTTCATAGGGCGTAAAATAATCGTGAATGATGAAAAAATCCGCGCCATTCCCAATATTACTTAATACTCCCTGGTTCCAGTTCGGGACCGATTCAGATGTACTCGTAGCCAGGAACGCACCGATATAAATGGTCGCACCCGTCTCCTGCGCCGCCGCACGCATCGAATCGGCGAAGACGTTGAGCTGCTGCGCATACAAGGCTCCCGTGATGAACTCCGGCTGCCCGTCATGGTTCTTGGTCGTATCGATCTGGTATCCCGCTTCCCAACCGCCATAGGTCTCATTGCCGATCTCCCAGAATTTGGTCTTGCCATTGTCATAACGCACCCAGTTGGCAGCCAGGTGTGCTGCTGAGTCCACAGGGCTGGTCCCTGTGCCATACCGCGCATAACCATAGTTGACCGTAAGGTAGGCAGTGGTATTGGTTTGGGCGAGTACATTATAATAATTAGCCAGTGAAAGAGTCCATCCCGCGGTATTTCCTCCATACCAGGGACCAAGCGGTCCCAGGGTGCCGCCAGTCTGATAGATGCTGTCGGGAGCATCGGCAGGCGCCGGGTTGGCCGCCGTTCCGTTCCAGAAATATACATCGCTGAGGCTGCCGCCCGGCCCGCGCAGGACATTCGGGGAAAGATCCGTGAGATATTGCATCAGGGCAGGCTGCGTAATGATCTGCCCCATATAGGGATTGCTATTGTTGCCATAGACTAATGGCGGTGTTTTGACCAATACATCATTGACATTGATGGTCAGGGAATCCGTCCCCACCAGCGAGGAGACGGCGACCATCGAATCGGCAGGTGCGGTGAATGTCCTTCCGGTCCAACTATTGCCAAAAAAACCGATCGTAGCCGAAGGAGAAGGATCCACAGGGTTGTAGATCGAATCAGCCGCGGTAGCGGTATCGGTATTACCGCCGGTATGCGTGGAGTTGGATACTTTTTTACATCCGCATACGCCAATCATGAATGCCGCCATGACAATTCCTGTTATTGCAATTCCTCTGGAAAAAATGGTCTTCATATTAAGTAGAATTATTTGATAGGTACGATTCGGACATTATCGACGCCCAGCACAAAGGTCCCCCCTGGTATCGACGTAGTGCCGTCATTGACATACATAAACATGATCTCTCCCTGGCCAGTGCTCATCAGCTGCTGAATGGTGGAAGCCGGCGATCCCGTAGCGGTATAGTCGTTATAGGTTGCGGCCAGGAAGCTTGTCAACGGGATGGTGATCGTCGCCCAGCCATTGGTCGAATACGTGTTGCCGGTAGCCGTCTTCCACGGAGCCCAGGCAGCCATATAGGCCCAGTTGGGACCGGACGGAGCGATCCAGATCGACCCCGCAGTCCAGTTGTTGACATATGCCTCGAATTTCAGGGCATAGTTTCCGATAGGGTCGGTGGCAGGGTTTGCATCCCATGATTTCATGTTGTCGGTCATGATAGCGAGGTTGTCCTCGTACCAGAGATTGCCGGCGCCCGCGGCATAAGTGTTCTGCGGGTCGATCTCTACATAATTACCCGTGGCATTGGGGAATGACTGATTAGGCGCCACCTCATACGTGCCGTCCCACTGGTTCTGGGTCCAGCCGTAATAAGGATACAGAGTCGTGCTGGGTGCAGGATAATTGACGCCGTTACCGTCGAAGTTGGCCAGGAAGCCCAGGGAAGGCGACAGCCAGTTATCGTAGACAAACGGCGACGTAAATGTTCCCGCAGCCCCGGTCACTCTCAGGGAATCGCCTTCCGTGATCCCCGCCGGAACAGTGACAGTCAATTGTGTAAAGCTGATCGTCTGGAGATTGGTGCCGGCAATACCACCGGGGAAGATGACCGCGGTAACGCCTGCGAAATTGGTGCCGTAGATATTAAGGGTTGTTCCCGCTACGG
>PMUF01000010.1 GCA_003167015.1 Chitinophagaceae bacterium
TCAATATCCAGCACATCGAAAGCCTCTATGAGGAGATCCGGAATATCACGGGTATCGAGGTAAGCGAGCGGGTACCGGACAGCGTGCTGAAGGAGGCGGATGAGGTCGTGAATATCGACCTGACGGCAGATGAACTGGTGACGCGGCTCAAAGAGGGCAAGATCTATGCACCCGATAAGATTCCCATCGCCCTGCGAAACTTCTTTCAACCGGAAAAAATACTGCAGCTGCGGGAATTGGCGTTAAAGGAAGTGGCCAGCCAGGTGGAAAGGAAGATAGAAACGGAACTGCCCCGTAATGCCCATTTGCCGGCAGAACGATTTCTGGCCTGTATCAGCAGTAACCATGAGACCGCCAAAAAGGTGATCCGGAAGACGGCCAGGCTGGCCAGCTATTATCGTTCCCGCTGGTTCCTCCTGTATGTGCAGACGCCGAAAGAAGACGGCGATAAGATCGGCCTGGCGGCACAGCGGCATCTGATCAACAATTTTAAGCTGGCGACGGAATTGGGGGCTGAAGTAATCAGAGAAAAACAAAGTAATATTGCCAGGGGAATCATAGAGGTGGCGAAGCGGCATGGTATCTCGACGATCTGTATCGGCAAGCCGCACCTCAATCTCTACAAAGTGATCATGAGCACGGCGGTATTCAATCAGCTGCTGAACAGTCTGGCAGCTTCCGATATCGACGTGGTAATATTATCCTGATATGAGCGTACGATTAAAAACCAAATTGTCCATTGGCCTGATCTTCCTGTTCATCGTGATAGTGTTGTTCGGCGTACTGGGACTGTTCTATATTAACCGGCTCAGCGAGGAAGGGCGGCAGGTGCTGCAGAACAACCACGAATCGCTGGTGTATGGCAACCGCATGCTGGAGGCGCTGGAGGACATCAAAACCGATAAGAACGCCCTGGATATCTTCCGGGACAACCTGAAGAGGCAGCAGGGAAATATTACAGAGGTCGGGGAAAAAGAGGCGACCGACGAGCTGACGAAGAACTTCAACGAGATGCTGGCCGACCCTACGGACACCAGTAATTATTCGGATATCCGGCGATCCATCTACAAGATACTGGATCTGAATGTGCTGGCCATCCTGCGAAAGAATGGGACGGCACAGAAGACGGCGGAGAGCGCCAAGGAGATCCTGACTATCATTTTCACCATCCTCACGCTGGTCTCTTTTACCTTCATCTTCAACCTGCCCGGTATCATTTCCGATCCCATCCGTAGTCTGTCGGAAGGGATACTGGCGATTGCGGGGAAGAACTATAAGAAAAGGATCTATCTCAATCAAGGGGATGAATTCGGTGATCTGGCGAACGCTTTTAATATTATGGCAGGAAAGCTGGACGAGTATGAGAGCAGCAACCTGGCCAAGATCAAGTTCGAGAAGAGCCGGATCGAAACGATCATCAACCAGATGCGGGATGGGATCATCGGCCTGGATGAGAAAAGGAATATCCTGTTCCTCAACGCCGTGTCTGAAAAGATGCTGGGAATAAAGGAGTCGGAGATTGCCGGTCAGTATGCACCCGATATCGCGCTGCACAATGATCTGATGCGGACCCTGCTGCAAGAGGATACGGAGAAGAAAGACCTGAAAATATATTGCGATAATAAGGAGAGCTATTTCAGCAAAGATGTCCTGACCGTCACGACTAACAACGAGACTATCGGCCAGGTGATCGTGCTGCGGAATATTACGCCCTTCCATGAATTGAATGAGGCGAAGACGAATTTTATCGCCACCGTCAGCCATGAATTGAAGACCCCCATTTCTTCCATCAAGATGAGTGCGCGACTGCTGACCGATCTGCGGGTAGGGGAGTTGAATACCGAGCAGCAGGAGCTGATCCGCAGCATTACCGACGATGCAGACCGGTTGCTGAAGATCACCGGGGAGTTATTGAATATGTCGCAGGTGGAGACGGGAAATATCCAGCTGAAGCTGCAGCCCGCCGATCCGGTGAAGATCGTGGACCAGGCTGTTCAGGCTGTTCTTTTCCAGGCGCAGCAGAAGGGTATCCGGATCGATTCGTCCATTGCGGAGGGCCTTCCTCTCATTCAGGCCGATGTGGAAAAGACGTCGTGGGTATTGATCAATTTCCTGACCAACGCCATCAAGTTTTCTCCTGAGCAGTCGGGTATCGAGGTGGCCGCCTACCGGCGTAGCGATATGGTGGAATTTATCGTGCGGGACCATGGCCGGGGCATCGACGAAAAATACCTGCCCAGGATATTCGAGCGTTATTTCAAGGTGCCGGGTACACATGACCGTAATGGGACAGGTTTGGGGTTATCCATTTCAAAGGAATTTATTGAGGCGCAGGGCGGCCATATCTGGGTCCACAGCCAGTTGGGCGAGGGCAGTCAATTCGGGTTCAACCTGACGGCTGCTTAGGTCGGGCGAATACCCACGCGATTTGCCCCGTCTGCCGGGGCAAATTTTTTGTGTTGACCCGAGCGGGCATTTTTTTGATCGGACGTTACCGGCTGAGGTCTGCCCGTCTATCGCCAACTGGTAGCAGGTGTGCTGCAGGCTGGTTGCATTAAGCCTTATGGACTGCATGGTAGCCGCTATTTTTGATCCGTAGGTGAAATAATTGAGAATGAAAGGTTTAATTATTAATAAAAAATTTACATAATGCTAGTGTTTATAACTACATGTTTTGTAAGTATTTACCCTAGGTTTGGCCCCTATTTGTCTAAAAATGACCGCAGAAGATTTTTGCGTATGAATAGAAAATGAAGTACATTCATGTCCTAATAGGATAAGGTTTAATGGTT
>PMUF01000055.1 GCA_003167015.1 Chitinophagaceae bacterium
ATAGTCGGAAAATGTCAGATTTGGAACTCAAGAAAGAAATCAGCCGCAGGCGTACGTTTGCCATTATTTCCCATCCTGATGCGGGTAAAACGACGCTGACGGAAAAATTTCTCTTATTCGGGGGCGCCATCCAGACCGCAGGGGCTGTCAAAAGCAATAAGATCAAGAAGCACGCCACCAGTGATTTTATGGAGATTGAAAGACAGCGGGGTATTTCCGTCGCGACCTCTGTCATGAGCTTTGAATACAAAGGCATGCTGATCAACCTCCTGGATACCCCCGGTCACAAGGATTTCGCCGAGGATACTTACCGGACGCTCACGGCGGTGGACAGCGTTATCCTGGTCATCGACAGCGTCAACGGGGTAGAGGCGCAGACCCGTCGCCTGATGGAAGTCTGCCGCATGCGGCTGACGCCTGTCATCGTCTTTATCAATAAGATGGACCGGGACGGCAAGAACCGCTTCGACTTGCTGGAAGAGATCGAAAAAGAGCTGAACCTTCCATTGCACCCTATGACCTGGCCCATCAATAGCGGCAAGGATTTTAAAGGGGTTTATAACCTGTATGACAAGAACCTGGTGCTGTTTACGGCCAATACCAAGGCTACGGACGAAGATATGGTCAAGATCGACCACCTGGATAATAGCCTCCTGGACGAAAAGTTAGGAGAAAGGGATGCCGCCATTCTTCGGGAAGATATAGAGCTGGTGGATGGCGGACACGGTCAGCTGAATGTCGGGGATTACCTGGGCGGAAGGGTAGCGCCGGTGTTTTTCGGGAGCGCTATCAACAATTTCGGCGTTCGTGAAATGCTGGACACCTTTATCCGGATCGCTCCAAGCCCCCGCAGCCGTGAGACCTCCACCCGTTTCCTGGATGTGGATGAGGATAAATTCAGCGGCTTTATTTTTAAGATCCATGCCAATCTGGACCCCAAACACCGCGATCGGATTGCTTTTCTTCGGGTCTGCAGCGGCCGGTTCGAACGTAATAAATACTTTCATCATGTGCGTCTGGACAAGGATGTCAGGTTCAGTAACCCCTATACCTTCCTGGCCAGGGACAAGGATGTGATCGATGAAGCTTACCCCGGGGATGTGGTCGGGCTTTTCGATACCGGCAATTTCAAGATCGGTGATACCCTGACGGAAGGAGAGGAGTTTTATTTTACCGGCATTCCATCCTTTTCGCCCGAAATTTTCAAGGAGGTGATCAACAAAGACCCAATGAAAACCAAGCAGTTAGAGAAAGGGCTGCTTCAGTTAACAGACGAAGGCGTCGCCCAGTTATTCACTCAGTTCGGGGGCAATAAGAAGATCATCGGTTGTGTAGGAGAGTTACAATTCGAGGTGATCCAGTATCGCTTATTGCATGAGTACAGCGCGTCGGTGCAATTCAATGCCCTTCCTTTTTACAAGGCTTGCTGGATTACGAGCAAGGACCCCAAAAAACTGGAGGATTTTATCCGGTTCAAGCATGCTAATATCGCTGAAGATAAGGACGGTTACCTGGTATATCTCGCTCAGAGCGAATGGTTCCTCAATACGGAACGGACGAATAATCCGGAGATCGAGTTTCATTTCACTTCAGAAATCCACAAATGAGCTAGTCAGTTTATTTATTTTTCCATCATAAAACCCTCTTATGAAAAGAGTATTCCCTGCGGTTATATCCGCTGTCGTATTATTCATGCTATTTAGTTCGCCATTGACCTTTACATCGTGTACAAAGACAAAAACTGTTATCCAACAGGATACCACTATAGTTCGCGACACAACGACGATAATAGATACCACTGTCGTTTGCAATGTGCAGGGTACTTATGCCGGCGTGGCTACTGCGTCGGCCAATGCTTCTACGGCGGGACAATCGACGACCGAGTCTTACACCCTGGGAAGCGACAATCTGGTCATAGGCTATGCGGGCAATGTGGCTGTCACTTTCGGCGGCTATACAAATACCTGCGACAGTGTTATTATCAGCGATTATTATACGGGTAACAGTAATTATTATGTACTTAAAGGAGTGCTGAGTAATAATCAGACTACGCTTAGCGGGACTTTTCAAAATCTAACCGTTACGACCGATTTTGGCACTTTTTCTTTCACTAAGCAATGATAGGAGAGCATAATGGAGAAGATAGCATAGTTTATCCGAGAGGGACCCCCGTATAATTGTGCGGGGTGATCCTTTTCAGCTCTTTTTTCAAGGCGGCGGAGATCTTCAATCCATCGATAAAGGAATGGATGGACTCTTTGGTAATGCCTGTCTTACCGCGGGTCAGTTCCTTTAGTGCTTCGTAGGGCTTCGGGTAGTTTTCCCGCCGGAGTACCGTCTGGAGCGCTTCTGCCACCACCGCCCAGTTGTTGTCGAGATCCTGCTGCAGTTTCTCCGGGTTGAGCACCAGCTTATCTAATCCTTTTTCGATGGATTTCAGGGCGAGAATGGTATGTGCAAAGGGAACGCCGATATTGCGAAGCACGGTGGAGTCCGTCAGGTCGCGCTGCAGCCTGGATATGGGCAGTTTGGCGGAGAAATGTTCGAGCAGCGCGTTGGCTATGCCCAGGTTGCCTTCGGCGTTTTCAAAGTCTATGGGGTTGACCTTATGGGGCATGGCGGACGAACCGATCTCCCCCTTTTTTGTCTTTTGTTTAAAATAATCCATGGAGACATAGCTCCAGATATCCCGCGAAAAATCAATGAGGATCGTATTGATCCGTTTGATGGCGTCGAAGTGTGCCGCCAGGTTATCGTAGTGTTCTATCTGTGTGGTGTATTGCTGCCGTTGCAATCCCAGGGTGCCTTCTACAAATTCATTAGCCAGCTTAACCCAGTCCTTTCCCGGAAAAGCAACGTAATGGGCGTTGAAGTTGCCTGTAGCTCCTCCGAACTTGGCGGAAAAAGGAATTTGGATGAGCAGCTCAACCTGGTTTTCGATGCGTTCGATGAAGACCATGATTTCCTTTCCCAGGCGGGTGGGGCTGGCAGGCTGTCCGTGAGTCCGGGCCAGCATCGACGTATCCTTCCACGCTGTGGCCAGCACTTCCAATTGTCTTTTCAGGTTGAGCAGGCCGGGCAGGTATTCGAATTCTACCGCATGTTTCCACAGCAGGGGGATAGCAGTGTTGTTGATATCCTGGGAGGTAAGCCCGAAGTGGATCCATTCCCCGATGGCCGGGGGGGCTGCGGATGCAGAGGCCGCAGGAGGCGTCAGCCTGTCCTTGAGGAAATATTCCACCGCTTTCACATCATGGTTAGTCGTCTTTTCCATCTCTTTGATCCATAGGGCGTTTTCGAGGCTGAATTGTTCTAGGACGGTCTGAAAACGCCGTCTGGTAGGGGCATCGAGCGGGAAG
>PMUF01000062.1 GCA_003167015.1 Chitinophagaceae bacterium
GCCAGGGCATCCCTGAAAGATCGGTTCAAGGAGGAAGTCACCTCAGAATTCATAGAAGACCCGAAAGAAATGCTCGCCTGGAAAGTAGACAATGCCGGAATCCGAGACTATGCCCCGGACCTCGTCTATTCTACCGAATTCACCATGGACGGTCTTCTTCAACACGCGGGCAACAACCTCCTGCTCAGCGTCGGCAAAGCCATCAATTCACCCCTGAAGATGACTGCCTCGCAACGCGACCGTAAGGTGGACATCTATATGCCCTACGCCCGGACACTCGACTGCTCCGTATCGTTCGCCATCCCCCCGGGATATACCGTCATGGGAGTAGAAAAGCTCAACGGAAAGGTGGCTAACGGGTGCGGCAGCCTGACCACCACCGCCCGCATCCAGGGCAACCAACTCATCGTTCAATACAAACGGATCTACAAACACAATTTCGAGGGCGCTGCCAAATGGCCTGAACTCCTGGCCATCATCGACGCCAGTAATGACTTCTCGGGTCAGAAAGTGCTGCTGAAAAAAGGCTGATAGAGCGACTATTCGTCGTGACAATCGCCGGATTGATGTAAAGTTTTACCCGGACAGGCCGAATTATAGTTATTTTGTCCCATGATTATTACACTCTTATCCCATCAATGGCGGGCCTTCTGGCGAAGTCGAAGCGCCGGAAAAAACCTGGCCACACAGATCTTCATAGGATTTGTGGTCCTCTACCTGCTGGCGTGTGCCCTCGCCCTGGGCCTCTCCCTCCAGCATTTCCTGCCCCGATTTTTTCCCGGCCAGGATATCATCCGTGTGTTCTGCAGCCTCATATTGTATTATTTTTCGGTAGACATCCTGATGCGTTTCCTGCTGCAGGAACTGCCTGTACTTTCGATCCAGCCCTACCTGGGCCAGAATATCCGGCGACGTCAATTGGTACGATTCCTTAATGTTCGCTCTCTTTTCCAATTTTTCAACCTGCTGCCGATATTTATCTTCATTCCATTCATTGTCACCGTCATCGGCAGTGCGCACGGTCCGCTGGTAGCCGCCTGCTTTATCATCGCCATCATCGCTATCACCCTTTTCAATCATTTTCTGATCCTGTACGTGAAGCGTAAGATCATCATCAACAGCTGGTGGCTCGTGGGCTTCCTCGGGGTCGTCGGCATCCTCATTGCCCTGGATTATTTTCATGTCTTTTCCTTTCGTGCACTGTCAGCTTCCCTATTCACCATACTATTGCAGTCTCCCTGGCTTTGCATCGTTTTCGTTGCCCTTGGCGTCGCTTCCCTGGTGAACAACACCCAGTTCCTGCGGAAGAACCTCTACTTCGAAGAGATCGCCCGACGGGGCCGTCAGCGGCAGTCGACAGAATACGCCTGGCTGCGGCAATGGGGACTTACCGGCGAACTGGTAGCCCTCAACATTCGGCTGATCATGCGTAACAAACGAACTAAGGCAGTGGTATTGATGACCTTTGTCATCATGCTCTATGGATTCATCTTTTACAAACCGGTCTATCTGAAATCTGAACACATGCCCATGATCCTGTTAGGGGCTATGTTCATCACCGGTATCTTCATCATGAACTTTGGTCAGTTCCTCTTCGCCTGGCATAGCGGTTATTTCGACGGGCTGATGGCATTGCCTGTCAGCATCAGGGAATTTATCCGGGCTCAGTGGGCATTATTTATTGCTGTTACCACCCTGACCTTCGTGGTTACTTCCTTCTATGGCCTGATCAGCTGGAAGATCATCCCCTTCCAGATCGCTGCCTTTCTCTATAACATCGGCATCAATAGTGTGGTCGTCATTTATTTTTCTACCCGCAGCTATAAGGGTATCGACCTGACCCGCAGCGCCACCTTCAATTACCAGGGTACCGGCATGTCCCAATGGCTTAATATTCTGGTAGTCCTGCTGGCCCCCATATTGCTGTATTGTGGCTTGGCCTGGGCATTCAATAATTGGGTCGGATTGACCGTTCTCAGTTTGCTTGGATTGATCAGCCTGTTGTTGCAGAATTGGTGGCTCAACTGGCTCACCGACCAGTTCCAGGCCAGAAAACATACTATCCTCGCAGGGTTCCGCGAAAAATAACCATCTCAAAAATTCAATGTATGATCACTGTTAATAATATCCTCAAATCCTACAATGGCAATACCGTCGTCAATATCCCGCAACTCTCTACTCGTCAGGGCGAAATGGTAGGACTGGTGGGAAATAACGGGGCCGGCAAAACGACTTTCTTCCGTCTCCTGCTCGACCTCGTCCGCGCTGATAAAGGCGAGATCATCTCCAATGACAAGAATGTCGCCACTACCGAGGACTGGAAACAGTATACCGCCGCCTACCTCGACGAAGGTTTTCTCATCCATTATCTCACCCCCGAGGAATATTTCTATTTCGTGGGTAGCCTTAACAATCGCTCCCGCAGCAATGTCGATGAATTCCTGAAGAACTTCGAGTCCTTCTTCGATGGTAGCATCCTGCGCAGCGGAAAGTATATTCGCGATCTCTCGAAAGGCAACCAGTTCAAGGTCGGTATCGCCGCCTGTCTGCTGCGCGAGCCGCAGGTCCTTATCCTCGATGAACCATTTGCTAACCTCGACCCGTCCTCCCAGCTGCGCCTGATCAAAATGCTGAAGGAATGGCAGGGCCGCCATCCGATGACCGTCTTCATCAGCAGCCATGATATTAACCACATCACCGATGTCTGCAGCCGTATCCTGCTCATGGAGAAGGGCCGGATCATTAAGGATTTCGATACGACCGCCGATACGCTGCAGGAGCTGGAGTCCTATTTCAAGGTGTAGTCATGCACAAAAAGTACAGATATTCCTTTCCAAGAGTTTGCTTTTGGGTGGTACTGCTCAATATCGTCGGTACGGGGCTTTTTCTCGCCGTACTTTTTTATGTGAAGCAGCCTTATCAGGCCGTGAACCTGCGGGTCTTCAGTGTACCCCGGTATTTGATCCGCGTGGCCGTCAGTACCGCCTTCCAGGTACTGCTTTATTATATAGCCCTCAACTGGTACTACCGTTTGCTCGCCCGGTCGGTATCCTGGAAGAAATATTTTCTGCCTACGCTGGCCCTGATGGCGATTACCCTCATCTATTATTTCCTCTATGATCTCACGACCAAAAAAGAAGAGTTCAAATTTTCGATCGATATCAGCATGAAGATCTTTTCTTATGGCCTGTCATCGGTCTTTCAGATCTTCATTCCCCTGGTGATCGCAGCGGTGACCCGTCAGCTGGATGAAAAAAAATGGCAGGCCCAAAACCAGAAGGTCCTCGAACAGCGGACCTTTCAGCTTGAAAAAGAGAAGATGCAGGCCGACTATCTTTTTCTCAAGGCGCAGATCAACCCACATTTCCTGCACAATACCCTCAATTTTCTCTATTCCAGGTCGCTGCCCTATTCATCGGAATTGTCGGAGGGTATCCTCACCCTGTCCGAGATCATGCGGTATTCCCTCGATAAGACAGAGGATACGGACGGGAAGGTCATGCTCTCCAAGGAGATCGAACATGTCCACCATGTTCTTAAGATCCAGCAGCTTCGTTTCGGCAATAGCCTGCAGGTTATCTTTACTATCCGGGGCGACCCGGCAGACCATCGCATCCCGCCTTTTGTCCTCATTACTCTCGTGGAGAATGCCTTCAAACATGGAGACCTGCTTAGCGCCGACAACCCGGTCCGGATGGAATTGGATATCAGCGCGGAAGGCCATCTGCATTTCTTCTGCTCTAACAGGAAGAAGACAGGGCCCAAAGAACTGTCCACCGGCATCGGCCTGGACAATACCCGCAAACGGCTGGAATTGGCCTATGGAGAAAATTATTCTTTGTATATTAAGGATCAGCGGGAACTATTCACCGTCGACCTTATTATAACTTTGTGACATGACCACCTGCATCATTATTGACGACGAACAACATGCCATTGATGTGCTGACCCACTACGTCAACCGGATCCCTTCCCTGGAGATAGTGGCTTCCTTTACCAATCCTTTGCAGGCATTGCAGTTCCTCAATGAGCGATCCGTCGATCTCCTGTTCCTCGACATCCAGATGCCGGAAATATCGGGTCTCGATCTCATCCGTGCGATCGGGGGACGATCGAAAGTCATACTCACCACAGCCTACAGTGAATTCGTGTCGGATGGGTTCGAGCTGGAAGTGACGGATTACCTGCTGAAGCCCGTG
>PMUF01000145.1 GCA_003167015.1 Chitinophagaceae bacterium
TCGGGTAATCGCAGCCGGTGATGAAAGACGCCTCGTCGCTGGCCAGGTACAACACCAACCCGGCAATCTCCTCCGGCTTCGCCATGCGGCCGATCGGCTGCGTCTTCGATAATTTCTCGAACATCTCCTGCTCCTTCCCCGGGTAATTCTTTTGCAGAAACCCATCCACAAAAGGAGTATGCACCCGCGCGGGAGAAATACAATTGCAGCGGATCCCATCCTTCAGGTAATCCTTGGCCACAGACAAGGTCATGGAATAGACCGCCCCCTTCGTCATCGAATAGGCAAAACGGTCCGGTATCCCCACCGTAGCCGCAATCGAGCAAANNTCACGCCGCCCTTGCCGCCTCCCTTCTTCATGACCGGAATAGCCGCGTGCAGACAGTTATAAACCCCCTTGACATTCACCTTATATAATCGGTCGAAATCCGCCTCCGACGTCGACTCGGCAGTACCGATATGCGACACCCCCGCGCTGTTCACCAGGATGTCCAGCGACGCCAGCCCGGCAAATGCCGCATCCACCTTCCCCTGATCCGAAACATCCACCGCAATAGCCGTTGCCTTACCCCCGGCTCCTTCTATTTCCTTCACCACCGCCTCCGCCTCCGCTTTGTTGATATCCACGATCGTGACATGAGCGCCTTGCCGCGCCAATACCAGGGCCACGGCCTTACCGATGCCGCTCCCGGCCCCGGTCACTACTGCATTTTTATTCGTTAACCCAAACATCAGTTATATTCATTTAGTCATTGAAAAGATCCTCTCCATCAGCCGCCATTTCTCTCCCGGCTTTCCGCCCGGTATCGCTACCTGGTATTTCCACATCAGTTCTTCCCACCGTTGCACCTCCGGGTTCGCCGCATCCATTGCCGCCTTTTTCTCAAAACTGAAATCGGCACCTGTCTCCATGATCATGAACAGCCTGTTCTCCAGCCGGTAGATCTCCATACCCTCGATTCCTCCGTCGACAATGCTCTTCCTGATGCCCGGCCACACTTCACGATGCCAGCCTTCATATTCGGCGATCAACGCTGCATCCTGCTGTAAATCGAGCGCCAGACAGTATCTCATGCGATAGCGGGTTTTGCAGGTTCAACGTTGGTGATCCTATGCCCTCTCAGCCCAAAATACAGGATGAAAAGCATGCACACCACCGGCATAATATACGCCACCTGGATGCTCCCCGTCCTGTCGGAAATGAGACCCATCATCAACGGCGTAAACGCCCCGCCAATGATCGACATCACCAGGAAAGAAGAGGCCAGTTTCGTCTCTTCTCCAAGATCCTTGATACCTAAGGCAAATATAGTGGGGAACATGATCGACAAAAAGAATGGAATGCCCATCATCGCATATACAGCCACATCCCCATGAACGGACAACGCCACCAGCAGCAGCCCCGTATTGATGGCCGCATACAGGCTCAGCAACCTCGCCGGCAGGATATAACGCATTAAAAAAGTACCCAGGAAACGCCCCGCCATAAAGCCTATCATTGCCTTAGCCAGCATACCGCCCGCCTCTCTTTCAGGGATCCCTGCCGTATATCGTGCAAAGCGTACGAAAAAGCTCGTCACTCCTACCTGCGCGCCCACATAGAAGAACTCGGCGACCACCGCCCACCGGACATGAGGGATGCGAAAAACCCGGAACGAGAATTCCGATCCATGCGCATCGGCAGCCGACCCCGTCACCTCCGGCAACTTGGTGAAGATAAAAATGACCGCCACCAGGATCAGCACCCCCGCAATGATCAGGTATGGCACCTTCACGGAATTGGCCTCTTGTTGCAGATACGCCGCCAGCTCCCCATGCGCTTTCATCGCATCCAGCTCCGCCGGCGTATGCTCGATACCCGATAGGATAAAATTAGTTCCGATCAATGGCGCTACTACGGCGCCCAGCCCGTTAAAAGATTGAGCAAAATTCAGCCGCTGTTCCGAATGTTCCGGCGGCCCCATGACAGCGGCATAAGGATTCGCAACCGTCTCCAGGAAGGTGGCCCCGCTGGCCGCCACGAACAACGCTATTAAAAAAAAGGTGAAATTCCGCTCGCTGGCCGCCGGGAAAAACAGCAAAGCCCCCAGCGCAAAAAGAAAAAGGCCACATAAAATACCCTTCTTATAGCCAAATCGATGCGAGAACAACCCCGCAGGGATCGCAATGACAAAATAGCCGAAATAGACCGCGAAATCGATGAGGGAGGACTGGGTATCGCTCAGCTGGCAGACCTTCTTCAGGTGCGGAATCAATATCCCATTGATATTGTGCAGGAAAGCCCATAAAAAGAAGAGCGTACAGACCAGGATAAAAGGAAATAAAAATTTGTTCTTTGGCATGTCTGATAATTCGTATGGTTAAGCAACGATTATCAAAGAAAGCACTTTTCTGCCCAGGAAGTTCGCCGAATGTTATCTGACTATTAAGTTATTTTAACATTAAGTAGCCTAATTTAAGCTCAAATGATGAATATTTCAAAAGAAACCCAGTTCCAGCCTCGCTTCTTCCGTCATCATCTCCTTATTCCACTGAGGATCGAAAGTAAGTTGTACATGACAATCCATGATGCCTTCGATCTCTTCTACCTTCATCTGCACGTCATGCACGATCTCACCGGCCGCTGGACAGGCAGGCGCCGTCAGCGTCATGGTAATCTTGACATGGCCATTGTCCTCCATCTTGATCTCATAGACCAGCCCTAGGTCAAAAATATTGACCGGGATCTCCGGGTCGAAGACAGTGCGCAACGCCGCTTCGATCTTATCGCGCATATCCATATCGCTCATAACTTTGATTGAAGGGATTTTGCCTGGAAGGCCAGAGCATATAATTTGATTTGTTTGAGCATCGACAGGAGTCCGTTGGACCGCGTCGAAGACAGATGGTTACGCAGACCGATAGCATCGATAAAATAAATCTCCGCGCCCGTAATCTGCTCAGGCGTATGACCGGACAACACCTGGATGACCATGCTCACCAATCCTTTGGTAATGGCCGCATCGCTGTCAGCCGTAAAATACAAGTTGCCGTCCCGGTACTCGGCATGCAGCCATACTTTGGACTGGCACCCCTTGATCAGGTTATCTTCCGTCTTATATTGGGGATCGATCAAGGGCAGTTCCTTGCCCATTTGGATAATGTGCTCATATTTATCCATCCAGTCACCGAATACCTCGAAGTCGTCGATGATCTCGTCCTGTGTCTCCTGAATAGTCATATCATTAATTAAACACTTGCCGCGGCAAAACAGTTCACCCCAATAAGGTCACCGCCTTGCGGATACCGGCCGCCAGCCGGTCCATTTCGGCAGGCGTATTGTAGACGGCCAGCGAGGCCCGCACCGTACCGGGAATACAATAACGGTCCATGATGGGTTGGGCGCAGTGGTGCCCTGTACGGACAGCGATACCCTGCTGATCCAGGATCTCGCCCATATCGAAAGGATGGATATTACCGACCAGGAAAGAGATGACCCCGGCACGATGCCCCGCATCCACATTCCCAATCAGCCGGAATCCCTTTATTTCCCGGAGTACGTCCAGGGCATAGCCCATCAATTCGTGCTCGGCGTGTTGAATATTGTCAAGTCCCAGTTCCTGTACATACCGAACGGCCGCGCCCAGCCCGATCATCCCCGCCATATCGGGCGTACCCGCCTCGAACTTAAAGGGCAGATCGTTGTAAGTCGTCCTGGCGAAAGTCACGGTCTTGATCATTTCACCTCCACCCTGGTAGGGCGGCAGTTGATTCAGCCATTCCTCTTTGCCGTACAGGATTCCGATGCCCGTAGGACCGTATAATTTATGGCTCGAAAAAGCCAGGAAGTCCACGTCCAGATCCTGCACGTCCACCGCCATATGTTGTATCGCCTGCGCTGCATCCAGCAATACGGGTATCCCATGCCGGTGAGCGGCCGCGATGATCTCCCTGGCCGGATTGATAGTGCCCAGCGCATTGCTGACGTAATTGAACGCCACCAGTTTCACCCCCCCTCTCAACACCTCGTCGAGCCCGTCCAATATCAACTCGCCATTCTCATCGATAGGGATCACTTTCAACGTGGCCTTCTTTTCTTCGCAGATCATCTGCCAGGGCACGATGTTGGAATGATGCTCCATCCCCGAGACCAGGATGCTGTCGCCTTCCTGCAGGAATTTCTTCCCGAAACAGGCGGCCACCAAATTGATGCTTTCCGTGGTGCCACGGGTGAAGATCACTTCGTATGCATGCCGGGCATTGATAAAATCAGCTAATGTCACACGCGCAGCCTCAACGGCATCGGTAGCCCGCTGACTCAGGTAATGGACGCCGCGATGTACATTGCTGTTGATCGTCCTGTAATATTCGTCCATGGCGTTCAGCACAGCCAATGGCTTCTGCGTCGTCGCCGCATTATCCAGGTACACCAGGGGATAACCGTACACCGTCGTCTCCAGGATAGGAAAATCCTTCCGGATAGCCTCGATATCCAGCCGGCGGCTCTCGCCTTTTCCGCGGCTTTCGCCGCCTGGCCGTTGGCTTTCACCACCCGCCCGCCGGTCTTCTCCTATGGTCGCTGTATTATGCATGAGTGAGAGGAATATGTTGGCTGATCAGCTGATTGACATGGGCCTCTACCGCCGCGGTCTTGATCTTTTCTGTCACGTCAAACGCGAAAGCATTGATCAGCAGCCCTTTTGCCGTATCCTCGCTGATCCCCCGGGCCCGCAGATAGAACAGAGCTTCTTCGCTGAACTGCCCTACCGTACTGCCATGGCTGCATTTGACGTCATCGGCAAAAATCTCCAGTTCGGGTTTCGAGTCGATCGTCGCCTTCTTGCTGATGACCAGGTTATTGTTCTGCTGAAAGGCATTCGTCTTCTGCGCATCCCGGTGCACATAGACCTTTCCGTTAAAGACACCGGTGGATTGTTCCAGCAGCACCCCCTTATACAGCTCGTTGCTGAAACAGGCAGGCTTCTGATGATCTACCAGCGTATGGTTGTCCACCAGCTGCTGACCCGCAGCCAGGTATAAGCCATATAAATGTGTTTCCGTATGGTCTTCCTCCAGCCGGATCTGCAGGTCGTTCCTCACGAGGTCCGCACCGGGGAATGTAAAATTGTAATTGTTATAAAGGCTCTGCCGCTTCTGCCGCACAGTAGTATGCTGTACCAGCCTGGTTCTTTCGCCAGGCGTTTGCACGACGGTATGGTCTACCTTCGCGTCGGAATGAACGATGATCTCCGTCAGGCTGTTGACCCAGATCTTGGCAGTAGCCTGTCCCTTGTCATCCGCCGCTTCCGCGCCCGTACCCACACCCGCCGTCACGACCGACTCGATCACCTTCAGCTCGGCCTGCCGGTTCACCACCCATACATGCCTCGGTTGAACCAGCAGATTGTGATCGGCCGTAAACACATGAATGATATGCAGCGGTTTCGCCGGCAACGCACCTGCATCCACCCGGATAAAAAGCCCGTCTGAAAACAACGCTGTATTCAATGCCGCAAAATACCGCTCCCGTCCATCGGCAGGCCTTTCAAAATAGCCCGACAACGCCGGGTCCTGCCTGGCCTCCGCCACCGTCAGCAGCTCCACACCCTTCGGCAACCCGCCTGCATCCTCTTTCTGCCAGACGCCATTCACCAATAAAACAATATAGGCATCCAGCTCCGCGACCCGCGCCCGCTCTACAGCGGCCCGCACATTCTCCGCAACCGCTCCATACGCCGCCGCTCCGCCGGACCCACCCGGTATCCCCCCTAACGCATACTCATCTTTCAGCCAGCGCGCGATATTCGTATATTTCCAATCCTCATTCTTAATAGTAGGAAAGCCCGATTCCCGGAACCTTTCAAATGCCGATTGCCGTGTCCGCCGCAAATCACTACTCTCCCTTCCCAGGGCGTCGGCAGCCGACAACCGGTTAAAGCCATTCACGACCTCTTCGTATAAAGGTATGTCCTGTGGTGTCATCATATGGTGGGAGCGTTTTCATGAGCCTCTTCCTTCAGCCAGTCATATCCCTTTTCCTCCAGCTCCAGGGCCAGCTCTTTGGTGCCCGATTTAACGATCCGTCCGTTGTACAGTACATGCACAAAATCAGGAACGATATATTCCAACAGCCGTTGATAGTGCGTAATGATAATAAAGGCATTGTTGGCGGAACGCAGCTTGTTCACGCCCTTGGAAACGATCCTCAGCGCATCGATATCCAGCCCGGAATCCGTTTCATCCAATATCGACAAGGCCGGTTCCAGCATCGCCAGCTGGAAAATCTCGTTCCGCTTCTTCTCGCCACCGGAAAACCCTTCATTCAAAGACCGGTTCACCAGTTTCGCATCGAACTCCACAAGCTTCTGCTTTTCCTTCGACAGCCGAAGGAATTCCTTGGCATCCAGCGGCGGAAGCCCCTTATGCGTTCTGATCTCGGCTAGCGCCGTTTTCAGGAAGTTGATGTTCGATACGCCCGGTATTTCGATCGGGTATTGAAAAGCCAGGAATACCCCTTCCCTCGCCCGCACTTCCGGCGACATCTCCAGCAGGTTCTTGCCCTGGAAGATCACCTCTCCCTCCGTAACCTCGTAATTTTCTTTGCCGGCCAGCACCGAGGCCAGGGAACTCTTGCCCGATCCGTTGGGCCCCATGATCGCATGCACTTCCCCCGCCCCTACGGTCAGGTTAATACCTTTCAGGATCTGCTTGCCTTCGACTTCGGCATGTAAATTTTTAATGATCAGCATTCTATATTTGGTCTTAATGATAACTTTTACTCCGGCCCAGCCGGCGGCTCTAGCCGACGCTGCCCTCCAGCGTAATGGACAATAGCTTCTGCGCTTCCACGGCAAACTCCATCGGCAGCTGGTTCAGCACCTCCCGGGCATACCCGTTGATGATAAGAGCTACAGCTTTTTCCGAGTCGATCCCGCGTTGGTTGAGATAGAAGATCTGGTCTTCCCCGATCTTGGAGGTCGTCGCCTCATGCTCTACAGTGGCAGTATTATTTTTCGATTCGATATACGGGAAGGTATGAGCGCCGCACCGGTCCCCGATCAGTAGGGAATCACACTGGGTAAAATTCCGCGCTTCGTCAGCTTTCGGCCCGATCTGCACCAGCCCGCGGTAACTATTTTGTCCCTGTCCGGCAGAGATCCCTTTGGAGATGATCCGGCTGCGTGTATTGCGGCCGATATGATGCATCTTGGTGCCCGTATCCGCAATCTGCTTGTTACGAGTCACCGCAACCGAATAGAACTCGCCGGTAGAATTGTCGCCCTGCAGGATCACGCTGGGATATTTCCACGTAATGGCGCTGCCCGTCTCCACCTGCGTCCACGAGATCTTCGCATTCGCCCCTTTGCAAATCCCCCTCTTCGTCACGAAATTGTAGATCCCCCCTTTCCCGTCCTTGTCACCGGGATACCAGTTCTGGACGGTAGAATATTTTATTTCGGCATTCTCCAGCGCTATGAGTTCTACTACAGCCGCATGCAGCTGATTCTCATCCCGCATCGGCGCCGTACAACCTTCCAGGTAACTGACATAGCTGCCTTCGTCGGCAATGATCAGCGTCCTTTCGAACTGGCCGGTATTCTCCGTATTGATCCGGAAATAAGTGGAAAGCTCCATCGGACAACGTACCCCCTTAGGGATGTAAACAAAAGAACCATCCGAGAAGGCAGCCGCATTCAGGGCCGCAAAAATATTATCGGAATAAGGCACCACCGAACCTACATACTTCCTGACCAGCTCCGGATGCTCCCTGACCGCTTCGCCAAAACTGCAGAAAATGATCCCCAACTCCCTCAATTTCTCTTTGTATGTCGTCGTAACCGATACACTGTCGAAAACCACATCTACCGCAACCCCGGCCAGTGTCTTTTGCTCCGACAAAGGAATACCCAGCTTCTCGAAGGTAGCCAGCAGCTCCGGATCGACCTGGTCGAGACTGTCGTACTTCTTCTTGCTCTTGGGAGCCGCATAATAGGAGATCTTCTGAAAATCGATAGTAGGTAAAGCGAAGTTTTGCCATTCCGGCAGTTTCTGTCTGCCGAATGCCTGCAGCCCTTTCAACCGCCAGTCCAGCAACCAGTCGGGCTCATTCTTTTTGGCCGAAATATACCGTATCGTTTCCTCATTCAATCCAGCCGGCGCAACGTCCATTTCGATATCCGTGACGAATCCGAACTCATACTCCTTATTGGCTATATTGTCAATTATTTCATTATCGTTGGCCATGGTTAGATCCTTATGTTTGATTAGACTGAGAAACTTTCGCCGCAACTACAGGTCCGGGACGCATTGGGGTTATTGAAAGTCAATCCCTTACCATTTAATCCACCTGAATAATCCAGTTCGGTGCCGTAAAGATATAGCAGACTCTTCATATCCACGACCACCTTTACGCCCTTGTCCTCGAAAACCTGGTCGCCTTCCTTCTCCACGGTATCGAAATCCAGCTTGTATTCCAGCCCCGAGCAACCGCCGCTCTTGACCCCTACCCGCACAAAAGCACCCGGCTGGGCCTGATGGTCGGACATTAACCGTGAAATATATTCCTTCGCATTGGATGATACTGTAATCATAACTTTTTTCCTCCACCACAAAAGTCCGTTAATTAGCCGGAACTTCCATGCGATTATCGTCTTTTTCCGCATTGCGACAAGCATTTTACCCCTTTAGACACACTTTTCCATCATCGATCATCGTTTTCGCCTCTATCTAACACCTGTCCCAGCCTCAACCTGGGCCGCCATCCATCACCATCGGCGCCCATCTGCCATAGTGGCAGGATTAGAGCATTGCCAAATGCTTTAATTTTGCGGGCAGTGTGAACTTTAATAATTTGGTAATATGGCAGATATCTTTGAAAAATTGATCAAACACAACGGCCCCATCGGCCAGCACAGAAAACAGGCACATGGCTACTTCGCCTTCCCAAAACTGGAAGGAGAGATCGGTAGCCGGATGCTTTTTCGCGGAAAGGAAAAAATTGTCTGGAGTCTGAACAATTACCTCGGGTTGGCCAATCACCCCGAGATCCGGAAAATCGATGCCGAGGCCGCCGCACGCTTCGGGATGGCTGCTCCCATGGGCGCCAGGATGATGAGCGGCAACAGCAATTATCACGAGCAGCTGGAGAGAGAACTGGCCGCTTTCGAAGGTAAAGAAGACGCCACGCTGTTCAATTACGGCTATCAGGGTATAATGAGCGCTATTGACTGCATATGTGCTCGCCACGATGTGATTGTCTACGACGCCGAGAGCCACGCCTGTATCATCGACGGTCTGCGCCTCCATCCCGGCCATCGATATGTATTCAAGCATAATGATGTCGAAGATTGCGAAAAGCAACTCCAGCGAGCCACCGCCCTTGTCGAGAAACAAAATGCCGGCGGTATCCTCGTCATCACCGAAGGCGTATTCGGTATGGCGGGCGACCAGGGTAAGCTCAAAGAGATCGCAGCGCTCAAAAAGAGGTATGATTTCCGGTTGCTCGTTGACGATGCCCATGGCTTCGGCACCCTCGGCAAGACCGGCGCCGGCGCCGGTGAGGAACAAGGCGTGCAGGATCAGATCGATCTGTATTTCTCCACTTTCGCCAAATCCATGGCCTCCATCGGTGCCTTCATGGCCGGAGATCATGCTATCATCGACTATATCCGGTACAACACGCGGTCGCAGATCTTTGCCAAAAGCCTGCCCATGCCCATCACGATCGGCAACCTGAAAAGGCTCGATCTGCTGCGGACCCAGCCCGAATTGCGCAAAAAATTATGGAGCGTGGTCAATAAATTGCAAAAAGGCCTTATCGACAGCGGCTTTGACATCGGCAAGACCAATTCGCCCGTCACGCCGGTCTATATGAAAGGCGATGTGCCCGAAGCAACGGCCATGGTCATGGACCTCCGCGAAAATCACCACATCTTCTGCTCGATCGTCGTCTATCCCGTCATTCCCAAGGGACATATCATCTATCGCCTGGTGCCGACAGCCGTTCATACGGATGAAGACATCCAAAAGACCCTCGAGGCCTTCCGCTCCACCAAAAAGAAGTTGGATGCCGGAGATTATAAAGTACAGGCTATTCCCGATATGGCAGAAGCAAACGCTTAGTAAAAATATTTTTTCACTTAGTTTTCGCTTGGCCCCGGACTTCAAAAAGCTCCGGGGCTTTTTTTGGCCCAAAAAAAACCGCCACAGGCCGGTTTGGGCCAAACAAAAAACCGCCACAGGCGGTTTGGGCAAAAAAAGCCCCGCTTACGCGGGGCTGCACTAATCAAATACCATTAACCATTAAACCTTATCCTATGAAAAAACAAAGATAGGGTGTTCATATTGAAAGCGAGGTAGTAAAGCTTGATTTTTTTTACCCAGTTACCATTAAATTGATTCAGATCAAGCCAAAAACCTACAGGTAATCCTTTAGAGGCATTTGTGCAACTTCTAAGAGCTAAAACGTTATAGTAAATAGGGAGAATTACTGAGCTTGGCACACCTACCAACTGGCCTTAAAGTGCTTCTGGTAGTCATCGAATGAAGTCGTCCGATACGCCCCCTCGCCAAAATATTTGACCAATAATTCCAGGTCCTTGGGTTCCAGGAAGCCCGGGATGGCCTGCGGCTCCTGGCCGGGCACTATGATGATCGTAGTCGGGAATTCCAGCCGCCCATGCGTCAGGTACATCGCAAATTCATTCGACCGGTACTGCGGATTGAACTGATAAGTCCGCCCTCCCCAGGTAATAGCCGCATGCGTCTCCGCATCGACCCTCACCGGATAAAATTTATCCTGTAAATATTCAGCCACCTTCTTGTTCGAATAAGTCCTCTTATCCATCTGACGGCACCACCCACACCAGGTCGTATACAGATCGATCAGCACCGGCCGCTGTTCCTGCTGCAGTTTACCCGCAGCCTCCTCCACGCTCATCCACGAAATCCCAACCGTCGCAGCCCCCGCATTCCCACTCCCCCCATCGCCCGCCACCGCGTTCTCCGGCCTGCGCCCGCTCAGACAAACCAGCAGCAAAGCCGCCAGCAACAATCCCGGCCACACAAACGGAGTTTTGGAGTACTTTCGCTGCTGCATCATCTAAAATTAACGAATTAACATGCTTAAAATTGTCGTCGCCATCACCGGCGCCA
>PMUF01000137.1 GCA_003167015.1 Chitinophagaceae bacterium
CAATGCTGAATTTCCACTGGGCATCGACCTGGTGCTGACCGATCCGATGGGAAGGATCGCCTGTATACCGCGCAGCAGCCGAGTAAGGTGGTAATTCAAAAACACACTATTTATGGGATATGTAGCCGTTAAGGGTGGCTCTGATGCCATTCACCAGGCGAAGGAACTGGTAGAGTTTTACCGGGTAAAAGAGCAGACGCCCCCGGTGTCCATCGAGCAGATCAGGACGCAGATGAGGCTGGCATGCGACAAAGTGATTTCGGAAGGGGGATTGTATGCGCCTGAGTATGCCGCGATTGCGCTGAAGCAATCGGAAGGGGACGTATTCGAGGCGGCGTTCATCCTGCGGGCTTTTATTACGACGCTACAGCGCCGGTATTATTCTGAAACGATCAACACGCGGGAGATGTTTATCCGGCGTAAGATATCCGCCAGTTTCCGGGAGATACCCGGCGGCCAGGTGCTGGGGCCTACGCGGGATTATACTCAGCGTATCCTGGACACCTCGAAGGTAGAGGAGACGCTGGAAGATATTCGTCAGTTCCTTACGCGTTTCGAGGCAACGATCGAACCGGAGAAGATACAGGAAATCACTTCCTACGGGAAGGTAATCGATCTGCTGAAGCGGGAAGGGTTGCTGCGGGGTGTAGGCAATGCGGAAGACACGACATTGAAAGACATAACGCGCGAGGCTATTAAATTCCCCGCACCGCGGTCGGCGCGGCTGCAGATGATGGCCCGGGCGGAGACGGGTGGGCTGATGGCGCTTGGCTACAGCAGCATGCGGGGTTTTGGTAATACGCATCCTACGGTGGGTGAGCTGCGGTATGGCACGGTGCCGGTCAGGGTGAAGGATAGATCGGGCAGGGTGCGTTATATCGGCAAGATCGAAGTGACCGAGGCCGAGATGATCACCACCATGAAGACAAGCAAGAAAAATTCCGTTCCGTTGTATTCCATCGGGTACGGGCTATGCTTTGGGCAGAATGACACCAAAGTTATCTGTATGGGTATCCTCGACCGGGCGATGCGGAGTCCGGAAGGGAATGCTCCTGCGAATGATGCGGAGTTTGTGCTTTACCATACGGAGGGGATCGAGGCCATGGGGTTCACCAACCACCTGAAGCTGCCGCATTATGTGACGTTCCAGGCGGGGCTGAGCAATGTACGGCAGGCGGTCGAGAGGGCCAATGCGGCGGCAACTGCAAAAGCTGAACCGGAACCCGTTGAGGGGTAGGAGATGGAGGGAGAACCGGAGGGGCCGCAACCGCA
This sequence comes from Chitinophagaceae bacterium, assembly GCA_003167015.1. Classification (GTDB taxonomy): domain Bacteria; phylum Bacteroidota; class Bacteroidia; order Chitinophagales; family Chitinophagaceae; genus Puia. Next base: position 1,273 of record PMUF01000137.1, read on the forward strand.
GAGAGCCGGAGGGCATCCGGCGCGGCAACAAAAAATAATTTTATGATAGAGAATAAGAAATATAAGAACAGTTACAATTTTGCCTTCATCGATGAATCGACGAAGAAGGAGGTGCGCCGCAAATTGCTGAAGGCGGTGGCCATTCCGGGTTACCAGGTGCCTTATTCCTCGCCCGAAATGCCTATCTCAAGAGGATGGGGAACGGGTGGGCTGCATGTCACGCTGGCCATTATCGGTCCGAAGGATATATTCAAGATCATCGACCAGGGCAGCGATGCGAGCGTAAATGCCTGTAACCTGCGGGAGTTCGTGCAGGCGATGACGGGTTGCAAAACGACATATGATACGACAGAGGCGACGCTGATCCAGACGCGTCACCGGATCACGGAGGAGGAACTGCGGGAGGATCAGATCCTTGTTTTCCAGGTTCCGATGCCGGAACCCCTGAGATCGGTCGAACGATATGAGTACCGGACGCGGCAGATGCACGGCGAGGCGGATTATGCGAAAATGTGGGTTTCCCTTTACGAATCTTATGTCCGGCATGGCGGTATTATGCGCGGCGCGGATTACCCGGTGAAGGTTAATGGCCGGTACATCATGGCTCCTTCTCCTATTCCCCGCTGGGACGTCCCGAACCTGAACCAGGCTAAGACCTTATACCTGTTCGGAGCCGGGCGGGAGAAGAGGCTATATGCAGTCCCGCCTCATACGACAGTGGAGCCGCTGGAATTCGAGGATGTGCGATTTGCGATTGAAAAATTTGATAGTCTCTGTTACAAGACGGGTTATCGCCGGGCGTTCCTCGATGAGTTGTATCTCGACGACGGTTCGCGTCAGTATGTGATCAACGACAGCAATTTCCTGGACAAGATAGAACAGGGCGGCGAGGTAAAACCTTTTATCAATCCTTACATACAACAAATAGAATTATGAGTGCACTGCTGCGGGTCAGGAACCTGACAAAGATCTATGGCGAACCCGGGGAAAGGACGTTAGAGCAGACCGGGCCCGAATGGAATTCCAATATCTGCCCGGAGACCGATAGTATTGTTGCCTGTGCAGGGGTAAGCTTTGACTTATATCCGGGGGAAGTACTGGGCATTGTGGGCGAGAGCGGTTCGGGGAAAAGTACTGTCGTGAAGCTGCTGTACTTCGATATGGAGAAGACGGCGGGAAGCGCCTGGCTAAGACCTTACAACGACGGCAGAACGAATATGCTGGAGGCTTCGGGCCAGCAGAAACGTTATATCCGCAATCACCTTATGGGGACCGTCTACCAGAATCCCAGGGACGGGTTGAATTTTTCTTTTTCTTCCGGCGGCAATATTGCGGAAAAGCTGATCATGGCGGGAAGTCTTCATGTCGGATCCATCCGGGAAAGGGCTTCTTTCCTGCTGGAGAAAACGGAAGTGCCGGTCCGGCGCATGGATGATACGCCAGCCTCTTTCAGTGGGGGGATGCAGCAGCGGGTGCAGATAGCAAAGGCGATCGCCAATAATCCACCACTGTTATTCCTGGATGAGGTGACGACAGGGCTGGATGTATCCGTGCAGGCCAAGGTGCTGGACCTGATCCGGGAGTTGCAGCAGGAACTGGGCATTGCCATGATCGTTGTCTCGCATGATCTGTCGGTGATCAGGATGCTGACCGACCGCACGCTGGTGATGAAGCATGGAAGGGTAGTGGAGAGCGGGCTGACCGATCAGATCCTGCAGGACCCTCAGCATGCCTATACTCAATTATTGGTCAGTTCTCTTTTATAAGTCTACTTCATATGAACATTGTAGAAGTCAATCAACTCAGCAAGACATTCGAACTACACATTCTGCACGATAAAATGATCCCGGCGCTGCATGATATCGAATTCGATATCGCGGAAGGAGAGATCATAGGGCTGACGGGTAAGTCCGGCAGCGGCAAGTCCAGCCTGATGAAATGTCTGTATCGTACTTATTTGGCTACAGGCGGCGAAATTTTATATTATTCCAGGGGCGGTGTGATCAATCTGGTGAAGGCCAGTGACCATGAGATCATCGCCCTGCGCCGGTCGGAGATCCGGTATTGTTCGCAGTTCCTCAGCGTGATACCGCGCGTTTCGGCTATCGATGTGGTGGCCGAGCCGCTGGCGCGGACGGAGAAGAACAGGGATCTGGCACGATCAAAAGCCAAAGACCTGCTGGAGGCCCTGGGGTTGCCCACGGCGCTCTGGGATGCCTTTCCGGTGACATTCAGCGGTGGCGAGCAGCAGCGTATCAATGTGGCCAGGGCTATCATTGCCAGGCCCCGGCTGTTGCTGATCGACGAACCCACTGCCTCGCTAGATCAGCGTACCAAGGACGTGGTGATCGGGCTCATCCGGGATCTCAAGCAGGAGGGCACTTCCGTCCTCTGTATCTCGCACGATGAGTATACGCTGGAGCGACTGGCCGATCGCCGGCTGCATCTGCAGTCGGGACAGATTACTCATGCTATAACCGAAAGTATATGAATAGCTGGTTCATTAAAAATGCCCAGGTAGTCACACCTGAGAGAACTTTGTTCGATGCCTCGGTGTGGATCGAGGACGGAAAGATACGCCAGATAGGGTCTATCCCGGAACATGCGGCACAGTCGGGAGAGGTGCTGGATGCGGCCGGGGCGATCGTGATGCCGGGGATC
>PMUF01000610.1 GCA_003167015.1 Chitinophagaceae bacterium
TGGTGCCGTCGGCATTCAATTGTTTAAGGTATTGAATAATGGCATGTCTTGTCTGGACATCGACGCCAACCGTCGGCTCATCCAGGAATAACAACGGCGGCTGGTGGATGACCCCTATCGCAAGATTCACTCTTCGTTTCATTCCCCCCGAAAAATCTTTCACTTTTTTATCCCGCACGGCATACAATCCGAGGACATCCAGCAACTCGGCCGTCCTTTTTCGGATGACGGCTGAAGACAGACCTGACCATGCCCCGAAGAAGGAAAGATTCTCCACCGGGCTCAACTCATGGTAGAAGGAGAAATCCTGGGGAACGAATCCAAACAGAAAATNNGGGTCGTCTTACCCGCACCGTTGGGACCGAACAGGCCAAATCGTTTGCCCGCATCGATCACCAGGTTGAAATCGGAAAATAAGTCGGGCTGTCCCGGATAGCCGAAGGAGAGATCGTTGATCTGAATGGCCGGGCTGTCACCCGATCGCATCGCGGGCCTCATAGTTGCCATTTGATTTTCGACAATGCCGTGAATGCCTGCTTTTCCAGGTCTGCTATTTCGAAGAGATAGTCGCCTATCCGGTTAAAATCTTCCTGGCTGCCCAGTCTGCCTTTATAAATGCCCGCTGCTTCGACTGCGGCTGTTCGCCACAGATCCCCCGATTTCGTAAACGAGGCGGAGACGGCCGGAAGGATCTCATCAGGGTAAAAGCCGTATGCCTCCTGTAGAAAGGCGGCATAGATATACCGGAATCCGCCCCCTCCTGTCCCGATCTCTTCCTGCATGCGGACCAGTTGCGCAAGGTACAGTCCTGCCTTTTTTACACCCAGCTTATCCCGCCATTTTTTTATTCTCCTGCCGGTGTACCGGATGCCGCTGACGCCGGCAATAGGCCCGGGAATATGCAGCATATCGCGGATGTTCCGGGTAATTCCGCTTTTGATCGCGCGCCTGATCGTGTCATCCGTTATTGGCCGGCTGGCGACAGGGTAATAGATCTGCCCCCGGGGCGACAATACTCCCCGCGCAAATCGTACCCGCTCTAATTCATAGGCGGACATCGACTCCGTATTTTCCATGACAGGGTCACTGATGAGATAGCGATCCTGTTCTTTACCGTAAACGATCAGGTTATGGGCATTGAAGTGAAAGCGGTATTCCTTCGGGAAATAAGGCAGGTAATAAACCCCCACCTGGCAACCCACCGCATGGCCGTCGGCGAGACATTGTTCGAGGAATTCCTGTGCGCGTGCCTTCGTCCGGAACCTTTTGCGTAAGACTATAATGCCCAGTGCACGGCAGGTCCGTTTGAAGATGAGTCCTGGCATGGTACGATAGGCGAATGCCGGGCCATTGTTCACTTTCAGCAATGGGATATAGGTAAAGAACAACCCCGACCCGATACCGAAAGCCAGCGGCTCCGTTATCTTACCGATACCGATATTTTTCAGCAGGCTTACCGTCACGCCGTTTTCGCAATGCGCTGCCTGGATATGTTGAAAATTAATCTTCATGTACGATGAGACTGTTAAGGTCAGCAACGGAAATTTCGAAAACTTCGGCATAGCGGCGAAGTGCCCGGTCGGATAATTTTTTAAAGACCGCCGGTTGAAGATGTCTTTTGATCTGCCACTGCCAAAACCCGGTATAACCCGCCAGCACTTTGCTATCCATGAGTTTCAGCTCCATAAAATACAACAGCGGGCTTGCCTCCCCGCGGAGAACCCTGGCTTTGGCGGCTTCCACCCGCTCGCTGATATCCTGCCAGGCCGCATCCAGCGCGCTGATCTTCACATCCCAGCCCTGGCTGAGCTCGGTAGTATATTTCCCTGCCTCGTCCGTGGCATAGCAAACCTCCTTGGTGATCTTTCCGAGGGAACTCAGATCCTGGGGAACCTCTTCTTTTTTCATAAAAAATCATTTTGCCGGCCACGTCGGGTATCGGCTAACACACCGTCAGCATAGCATACATATACGAGAACCGGGAGCTTTCCGGTACCAGCAGCAATATCTTTTCTCCTTTTTTCAGCCTACCGCTGTGGAAGAGCTCATGTACCATCAGGTACACCGATCCTGCGCCGACATTTCCCATCGTACTCAGGTTGACAAACCATTTTTCGTAAGGGATGCTGGCGCCGTGCAAGGCGATCTGTTCGAAAATCTTGGGCTTGAAGAATTCACTGGACATATGCGGTAGGAAGTAATCGATATCGCTTGCATCCAGCCCTTTCTTGTCGAAGATTTCCTTTATCCTCTTCGCGCCCAGCGGCACTATATTATTGCTGAGCAAGGCAATGTCCTGCTTGATGCTTAAAATAGACTTGCTGATGATCTCTTCCGGTGAGTAATCGAGATAGCTTTTGAGGGTCCCGTCGGGCAATTTCTCACTGGCCATATACATGCAGGTCTCCATTTCATTGGCATAGCTGGCGCCCTCTATCCATTCTACCCGGAGACTCAGCCCCTTATCGTTGGGCTTATCCGACAGCAAAAAGGCGGCGGCGCCATCCGACAACATCCAGCGTAAGAACTCTTTATCGAAAGCGATAAAAGGATTTTCGTTCAGCTCTTTCAATTTTTGCGCTTCTTCTTCGAATACATGGGAGACCAGCGACGCGGAGAACCGTTCTGACCCCGTAGCGACCGCCAGATGGACATCGCCGGTCCTGACCGCCATGTAGGCATATTTAAAAGCATGCATGCCCGCACAGCATACGCCGGATGGCGAAACGACTTCTATAGCCTCCGCCTCCGGCAGCCACCCATGGACCATGACGCCATGGGAAGGCATCATCTGGTCGGGAGAAGAAGTCCCGCAGGACAACAGTTCCACGTCTTTTATTTTTTCAGGGTTGTCGCTGAACAAGGCCTTTACCGCCAGCGCAGTCATTTGTGCATTGGTATGAGTGGCGACCCCCTCTTTGGTCAGTGCGTAATACCTGGTTTTAATGCCATTGTTCCGTAAGACGATCTTTTTGGATTTGGAAGGTTTGTCATTGATATAGCCCAGGTACTCTTCCATCTCCTCACTCGGGACAGGATCGTTAGGCATGAAGATGGAAGTATCGGTAATATAAACTGGGGGAAGCGACATATCTATTGGATTAATTCAGCGATAAATAATACTGCTTTTTAGCATTTATACGTTTAGACGAAAATGGCCTGATCAATACCGCATCTACGGCAAGGATAACAGGCGCAGCAACAAACAGTGAAAATAGCAGATAATATTTGAATACGGCGAGCCACTGCCGCCTTTTTTTCTTTTTCACAATAAAATTGGCCCATACCACATAGGTGGGTATCGCCTTGGATTCCAGCAGCAATAAAGGATATCTCGTGTTGACCGCTTTTTGCCGGATCAATTCTTCCTGCAGGCCATCCCACTGATCGGTTAGCAGGTGAGGCAACAATAGGGCGCCGAATACTTTACAATGGGCGATGTCTGCCGCCGATACACCCGGATAGGGAAAAATATTCAGGTACCTGTCTTTCTTCCCGCGCAGCAGCCAATGGAAGATCGTGACGAAACTGATATGGTTCAGATGCCTGTCGATCAGCGCAATATTGCCGACCAGTCTGGCGCCAGCCTTCTGCAGCGTTTTTTTTACTTCCAGGAAGGTATTGAGCCACATATTTCTGGCCCCGGTAACGGTCATGACGGGTGTATCCTTCACCACGGCCAGGAACGCAGGATGATGCAGCAAAGAATTGACCGGGATACTCGGATAGAGGAACCACGCCTGATATCCCAGCACGATCAGATCATACGCCTGTTCTTTCAATGTAAAGGGCTCCAGCTCGGCAGTTACGCCCAGGACACAATCGGGCATGACGGAGTAAAACCGCTCGGCGCTCCACGGAAAGGGATAAGCCTTCACCGGTTGGATGGCGACCTTTTCAATAGAAGCGCCTGCCTCCACCAGCGGAGCGGTCAGGCAATCGACGATGTCGGCTAATTGCCCCGACTGCGAATAGTAGATCACCAATACTTTTTTACTCATTCAGTTCTTTTACGTGTAGTAGCTTGGAATGCTTGCTATAATTTACGATGGCTGTCTGCACAGCCGGAGGCATAGTCCTGAACGCACGGTAGACATCCTGGCTGTCTGCGTCCCTGTCTTTGTCGTAGTGGACGAATTTGGGCACATGTTCCTGGATGATCAGTCGGAGGAAATGGTATTCCCCGTTGCTGCTGTCATTTGCCAGTGCAGATTCCAGTTTGTGAAGACCCGTCTTGAAAGAGGCCAGTTTCTCGTGCGGCGGGATCGGCAGTCCGGCCTTTCTCATCAGCAACGCCCCCTCGTACGCCTGCTTTTCTTTTATGGGCGATGAGGCGATGAGCGCTAATTCCTCATTGATTTCCCTCAGCTTACCAGAGGCCATCACAGAATAAAAATTGGCTTTGTCAAGGGTCTGGAACAAGGGCTCCGACCACTCAGTCACCCCGATTAATAACGAAAAATGGGTAAAAAAGATCAATAATTTCATTGCCTCTCGGTAATGGGACAAATATAAAGAATAAGCAATCTTCAAATATAAATAATTAACTTTCATTACCTTTGCAGGTCATTTGAGAGGGGACCCCTTTCCCTTTCTACCGCACATATTACATCCGGTGAATGAATAAACAATTTTTGGATCAGTGGGCTATTATCCTGGGCGGGTCGAGCGGTTTTGGCTTCGCTGCTGCAGAAAAGTTGGCTGCCCATGGCATGAACATTGCTGTGCTCTACCGGGAGACAAGCGCTGCGGAACGTTTGCTGAAAGAGAAGTTCGACGGGATAGCCGCTGCCGCCGGTGTCATCATTGATACCTACAATGTAAACGCGCTCGATACGGTGTCGAGAGCTTCTTTCCTACGAGAGTTTGCGGCCAGGACCGGCCGGCGGCACAGCGTCAGGCTATTGCTGCATTCCATAGCCAGAGGCAATCTGAAACCCCTGGTGAGTGCGTCTGACGCGGCTTCGGACTTCGCGGGTGCAGGCGATGAGGTTCCGGTAGAAGACGACTTGTCGATCCTCTCTGTTGACGATATCCGGTTCACGACTTATGCTATGTCCACCAGCCTGCTGGATTGGACAAGGTCGCTGTTACAGGAAGGTCATTTTTGCGCTGACGCAAGGATCATCGGACTTACCAGCGAAGGGGCTCATAAATACTGGGATGGCTACGCTGCCGTTTCGATCGCCAAAGCATCATTGGAAAGCCTGGTCACTTACATGGCAGTGGAGTTGGGCAAGTACGGGCTGAAAACCAACCTTATACAAGCCGGAATTTCCGAGACCCCTTCGTTGAAGAAAATTCC
>PMUF01000278.1 GCA_003167015.1 Chitinophagaceae bacterium
CAAAAAAGGCGGCTGTAGCCTGATTGTTAGTGCTGTTATCCAGGATGGTAATACTGGTCAGCGTTCTTTCCTGGTCGGTGGCATTCAGGCTTATCGCCGTCTGGTATAACTCGGGATCGCCGGCAGGCGCATTATTATTGGAAACGGTCGAATTCCTGTTGATCCTGCCGAGGTTATTCGCCACATAAGGCGTGCCGCCAAACCAATCCAGGATACTATAGGTACCGTAGCTCGTCGATGGGCCGCTCGAAAAATTCAAGGTAATGGTCACGCTGGTAGGGCCATAGCCGGCAGCATCCAGCAGACTGATCTCGGAATATTGCCCTGGCGTGCTGAGGTGCATCGATTGGCTGGAAGTCGTGGACTCGGGTCCGAAAAACAAGGCATTATTGCCTGTATAAGCGGTCATTTGCCAGCTGTTCGCACCACTCGTGAATACCCCGTTGTTAGGCAGGCCGCCGGAAGTGATCACAGAGCTATTGGCCGCTACGAAGGCAAGGCTGTAAAAAATATTGTTGCCACTTCCGTCCAGGGCAGCCGTTGTGACAGTCTGCGGGTTGCTGCCCGATTCTGCCACGAGGTCCTGGTTGAAACTGGCTGCGGTCAGCGTAATGGGCACCAGTTGAGCGCTGGCTCCGAAGCCGGATCCTGCAGCGGCCAGGAGTAATGGGAGGGATTTTATGAAGTTTACATGAGCTTTCATGGGACGATTTTCTAACTGAATTGAGCCAATTGCCGTACCAATTGGACAACAGAATGAATATCAGTCCCTTTTGCAGTTTTATATCCCGACAGGATTCTTCCGGCGGGAAGGAATTCCAAAATCAGGAATAAGGCCGGTGGCCGGCCTTATTCCTTCAAATTCATGTCCCGGATGATCCCGTCGATCCTGGCGCCCAACTCCGCATTCACCCGATTGAAGTCACCCGCGTCAGACAGTTTCCCATGCACGCTGAAATAGAACTTGATCTTCGGCTCGGTTCCCGATGGACGGGCAGATATCTTACTGCCATCCGCCAGAATGAACTGCAGCACATTGGAGGTGGGCAGCCCGATAGCCCAGGATTCGCCCGACTGCAGGTTTTTGCCTGCGCGCAATTCATAGTCCAGTAATTGCACGACCGGTGATCCGTTGATCACCGCCGGGGGATGATTGCGATAGGCGCTCATCATCTCCGCGATCTCCTTCTGTCCGTTCATGCCCTTCCTGGTAATGGAGATCAAGGATTCTTTGTAAAAACCGAATTGAACATATAATTCGATCAGCTTATCATACAGGCTGCGTCCCTTGTCTTTCTCATAGGCCGCCATCTCGCACAGCAACGCTACCGCGCTGACCGCATCCTTATCCCTTATCTGGCTGCCGATCATCAGCCCATAGCTTTCCTCGCCGCCGATGACGTAATTTTCCGTCCCCTCTTTTTCCTTGATCAGCTCGGCAATGTACTTGAAACCTGTGAGGACGTTATAGCATTTCACCCCGCTGCGCCGGGCAATCTCGTCGATCAGATCGGTCGTTACAATAGTCTTCACCACCATATCGTGTGGTCCGGCGATACCCTTTGCCTTACGGGCTTCGATCATATAATTGAAGGCAAGGACTGCCGTCTGATTGCCGTTCATCAATATCCACTGTCCCTTTTTATCTTTCACGCCGATGCCTACCCGGTCTGCATCCGGGTCGGTCCCCAGCAGGATGTCGGCATCGATCTGCTGTGCTTTACGTAATCCGATGTTCATCGCCTCGCTCTCTTCCGGATTGGGATAGATGACGGTTGGAAAATTGCCGTCGGGCGTTGCCTGCTCATCCACCACGTGCACATTGGTAAAACCGAAACGCTGCAGCACCTCCGGCACCAGCTTGATGCCGGTACCGTGAATGGGCGTATAGACGATCCTCAGGTTATGCTGGCGTTCAATGACCTCAGGATAGACCGACAGGCTGCGGACCATCGCGATATAGGCCTCATCGACATCCTTTCCGATCATCGTAATATTCATTTCACCCCCGCCCCATTTCACTTCGTCGATCCCCGCGATCTTATCCACTTCGGCAATGACATTCTTATCATGAGGGGGCACCAGCTGGCCGCCGTCGTCCCAATAGGCCTTATAGCCATTGTATTCTTTGGGGTTATGTGAAGCCGTACAGACCAGCCCACCCTGGCAGTGCAGGTACCTGATGGCAAAACTAAGTTCGGGCGTCGGGCGGAGAGACTGGAATAAATATACCTTTATCCCATTGGCTGCGAAAACGTTAGCCGCGGTCTCGGCGAAAAAACGGCTGTTATTCCGGCTGTCATGCGCAATAGCCACCTTTACCTCCCGGTTAGGGAAAGATTTCTTCAGGTAGTTGGCATACCCCTGGGTAGCCATCCCGACCGTATATTTGTTCATCCGGTTGGTGCCCACTCCCATCAGCCCGCGCAATCCGCCGGTACCGAATTCCAGGTTGCGATAGAAGCTCTCTATCAATTCATTAGGGTTTTCCTGCTGCAAACGACTGACCTCATCCCTTGTGGCCTGATCATAATTTTCTGTCAACCATAAATTCACTTTTTCCTGTATTGCAGCATCCATCTCGTTGGGTTTTCTGTTTGATAATCAGATCGGACCAGCGGCCCGATCGGGGCAACAATTTCGGTACAATTGGGAATATGAGCAAATCCCGGCAGAAAGATTCGGTGACAGGCTTGTAATATTTAGCAGAAATAGTATATTTGTATGGCTGATCCGCCTTGAAGTCTGCTATAAGTATAACTTACCCTTCACAATATCCGGTGAAATTTTTGATGCGTTCATACTGATTGAGTTCGATTGATATACCTCTTAACCCACGCCGATCATATTATATCATGACGTATCTGCTCTTACGCGATAATAAACAAAGTGGCCCCTATTCTTTTGAAGATTTAAAGACAAAGGGTCTGAAAGCCTATGACCTGGTATGGGTTGAAGGCAGAAGCGCCGCATGGCGTTATCCCTCTGAAATTGACGAATTGAGCACCTTTGCCCCCGCAGTGGAAGAGCAGCCTTTCGATCGCTTCTACAAAAAACCGGCTGCTGTATCCGGTTCATCTGCTGGGTCTGCTCTGACTTCCCAGCCTGCAGTGGTGTCTTCCGGATCAACCACATTGACGTCTCAACCTTTTTATTCGGAAGATCAGTCTCCAACGACGCGCAAACGCACCATATATGTGACGATGCCTGGTGGTACCGCCGCTCCTGTCACTGTACGGGAGACTGTTCGCGAGGTCTCCCTTGAAACTACCCGTGAGACTGTTAATAATGGGGATTATGCCGGGGAATTAATGCCCCGGTCCAGACCCCGGAAGAAGGCAGGTATCCTGCAACCCGTCCTTATCGGCGTAGGAATCTTAGTCTTGCTGGCCGGCGGCATCTTCATCGGCCTTTCCATCAACAGGAATACCATTCAACCCGTCACGCATACTACGGCTTCGCCACTGCCGGTGCCGCCCGTCGTTTCGTCTGCCGTCACTGCCCCCCCGACTCAACCCGCAAACACTACTGCCACTACCCAGGACCGTGACCATTCGATCCCCAACTCTCTTTCCGGGGCAGCTGCGATCGTTGCCGGCAAGACAGGAAAAATAGCAGCGCCAAAGCAAAAAGCTATCCTGCCCAGAAGCCAGGCCGTACTGCCGCCGACCGCCGGCGACTCTTCCACAGCAGGCATTCCCGTCATCCATCGCGAAGCAGAACACAGGACAGACGCGGCTGACAACCCCGACGCAGCCGATAAGGGAGCCCCGAAAGTCAACCTGGCCAGCCAGGTATCTGTAGGCGCCAATAAATATGAAGTAGGTACATTCGGCGGCATATCGAACCTGCAGGTCACCGTTTCTAACAAGTCAACTTATCCCCTGGATCTGGTAGTGGTAGAAGTGCAGTACATCCAGGCTAACAAGAAAACCTACAAGACTGAAAATCTATATTTCCATGGTGTCGGCCCCGGCATGGCAATGATGCAGGAAGCACCCAAGAGCTCCCGGGGCATCAAAATAGAATATAAGATCACCCTGATCAATTCCAAAGAACTGGGCTTATCTGAGTCCGGTTTATAAACTTATTACTATTACTAAATGGTTCATTAACATATAATTTTCACCCTTTCTCCCTGATTGGCATAGTAGTTGAAAATTAGTAGCATTCTCAAAACCCTCGTCGCCTATTCATTCTTTTTAAAACCTGTAGCAAGATCATTGGTATACTGCTTGATGGAGCAGTTGTATTTATTATGAGTATCAAAAAAGGAAATGGTATGAGAAATGCAATGGTGCAATTATGTTTAGTTATTATGGGGATTTCCAGTATCCATGCAGTCAGACTGATGCAGACTGCCTCTTTTCACGTCCGGGTATTCCCGGCAACCGCTGCAGACAAAGTCTGGGCGATCCAGGGCCATGATTCAGTGGAAATGACGAACGTACAGGGCGAATATTACCTGCGTTCCATTAACCCCGGCTATTGGCAGGTATCCGTCGAGGCGAATGCGCCCTATAAAGATAGCCGCTATGAAATGACTGTTAAGCCCGGCATCGATAAAGATCTTGGCGAAATCCGATTGCAGAACGATTAAGCTCCCTGCCGGATCAATGCCAGGGAAGGGTATTTTTTCAGGAGGGCCGTCTCGGCGATCGTTTCATCTGACAGGAACCATTTTTCCAATAACGTGTTATAGACCGAGCGGAAATCGTATTGCATGGCAATATTATCATTGACCGTCAACTTGTCCGGCCAGCCGGGATTCTGGCCAATGACGCCGCCCTGTACTTTTTCCCCAAATACAAATACCGGCGCCGCCGCCCCATGGTCGGTTCCCCCGCTGGCATTGGATTGAATCCTTCTGCCGAACTCCGAAAATGTCATTCCCATTACCCTATCGCTGACCTGCAACAAGGAAAGATCATCCTGGAAAGCATTGATAGCCTCAGATAATTTGGCCAGCAGCCTGGCATGCGCCCCAGTCGTCGGATCACCAGGCTCCACCTGCCGGGCGTGCGTATCGAAGCCTCCTATGCTCACCAGGTAAAACTGGGTCCTCAATCCCCCCGCTACCAGCCGTGCAACGATCTTCAGCTGGTCGGCCAGCGGATTCTTCCCGGGAGCAGGGTAACAATCCGACTGTTTCGTCACCTTCTGCGCCGCAGCCTTGATCACGCCGGCATACTGATCCGTCTTGACGGCCATCTCCCGGATATAAGCCAGCTGATCCCCTGCCCTCGAGTCCGGCACGGGCTCGGATTTATCATTGATCAAATCGTAGAAGCTATTCGGGTTACTGATGGCCATTCCCATTGTCAATCCCGGACCCTGCAACGCCGGGGACACCAGCGAGCCGACTTGTATCGCCAGCGGATCGGGCATATCCGGATTGGGATAGTTCCGCGGAAATTGCGGATACCGCTCATCCAGATAGCGACCGGCCCACCCCGTCGGTAAGATCTGGCCCGCATCCGCCCCCGTCAGCCAGATATCCGTTGCGCGGAAATGGGAGAAATTGGGTTGTGGATAGGATACGCCCTGGATAATGGCCAGTTTTCCTGTCTCAAAAAGCCACTGCATTTCCGGCATCGCCGGGTTCAGTCCTGTCTGGTCGAAGCCTTTGAGGTGCAATATTTTATTTTCGGGAATCGCAATATTCGCGCGTGCCGCGTGATAGGCGTCATAATGCCCCAGCGGGATCACGGTATTCAATCCGTCATTGCCTCCGTTCAGTTGGATCAGGACCACCACCCTGCCCTCTCCCAGCCCCCGCGCGGCCGCCCGCAATGAAGGAGAATCAGCCCATGCACGAAAAGACATTCCGTGTACCAGCGACGGTAAGACCACGGGCATTGTCAGCGGTAGCGTTCTACGGAAAAAGTCTCTGCGCTTCATAGTAAATTGTTTTTTACATTAACTGGTATTCCGGCATATCCATGAGGTGCCGGTATAACGCCCGCAATTTATTCGTGACGGTGTTCATAGCATTCTTGTCGTCCGGCTTCTCCCGGAACGCCTTCCAGGCATTGGTCCAATAATGATCAGAAGCCATGCCTACCAACCCGGACAGCAAGGTATTGGTCTTGATGAATTGTAATTCTTCCGGCGGCAATTCGACACTGTACAGGGCATGCATCGAGTCGATGATCAGTTGGTCCGGGTCCGCCGGGTCAGGCAGGCCGGCAGCAAAAGCCACGGGGTCGATCACCACCTTTTTCCCGTTACGGCCCAGGCCGCCGCCAATCATCCGGTCCGAGAACATATTCCGTTTCGGCAAGGTATCGCTGCTGATCCATAGCTTGTCATACTCCGGCTGCTGATAATAGGCCTGCCAGCCCGCTACATTGGGCGGATCACCGATATTCTGCTGCAGACCGGCCGCCTGGTTGCGTAGCTGCTCCCAAAAACCGTACAGATCGGAATATTCACCGGCGTCGGGGAAAGCGACATCGAATTCCCTGCATAACCCAACCGTAAAATCCACCGGGCTCTTGATCATGCTGCCCTTATTGGCAGGATCGAAAAAGTGGCGGCTGCACAGCAACTCTTCCAGCACAGGTTGAATGGCATAGTCTTTTTTGCGAAATAGCTTCGCCAGCGGCTTGATGACCTGCTGCTCTGTTTCGTCATCTATCGTGTGATAGACAAAGAAGCGATACAGCTTACGACATAAGAAAAGGGATACTTCTTCGCTGGCAAAGATCATGTCCAGCATCTGATCCAGTTCGGTCACCGCATCCTTTCCCTTTATCCCCCTGATCACCGTGTTGCCGTAAAAAGAAGAAAAGATCTTATCCCCTTCATCATGCCGGTTAGGATCGAAAGAAGAAGTATAGGTCTTGTAATTGACGGTATAGCCGGTCAGCACCCGTGCTGCCGCTTTTACATCCGACTCCGTGTAATGCGAACCGGGCCCCTTGCCGACGGTGAACAACTCCTGCAACTCGCGGCCGTAATTCTCATCCGGCGCTTTTTTCGTATTGGCATATCCGTTGAGGTACCGCAGCATAGCGGGCTCAGTCGTCATCGCCTTCACCAGCTGCCGGAAGTTGCCCAACGCATGTTCACGTAATAGCGCATTGTACCGGTAGCAGAACAAGGCATTGTCTACCGTATTGGTCTCGGTGACAAAATGGTTGTGCCAGAACAACACCATCTTCTCCCGAATGCTCCTGTCCTGTCCTATCATCAGCCCCAGCCACCAGGATTTGAAAGAATTCTTCCTCCGGCCGTTATTCATGCCATCGTATTTCAGGGATAACGTCCAATCATTCCCCGCCGCTATTTCCGGGTCGGTATATTTGTCGTCGTTGTAATTATTGACGGGAGGCGCCGGTAAGGCGTAGGTTGTATACAACAGCTCCCGTACCGCTTTCCTCGGAGATTTTTGAAGGAAATAAGCCAGGTCGGATCGTTTGACGCCGAACATCGTACGTCGCAGCAGATGAGCTGCCCGCATCTCGTCCCACGGTCCTTTATAGCGGCGGATGCCGGATGTTATCAACGTTGGATTAGGCATATTACTTTCATTCAGACAGAATTATGCCAGAAAAGTTTAATAGGTTCCCTGTTAGCAGCCAGTTAACAAAACAACTTATCTTGTGTACCCATGAAAAAGATTCTTCTTTTCGGCGCCGGAAAGTCGGCCACCAGTTTGATCCAATACCTCATCGGTGTGGCCACCGAACGCGACTGGCGGTTGGTTGTCGCGGAAAATAACCTGGCGCTGGCCGAGTCCAAGATCGGCGACGCCCCCTGCGCCCGGGCTGTCGCGATCAATGTCGCGGAGGAAGAGCAACGAGACGCCCTGGTGGAGCAGGCCGATATTGTCATTTCGTTGCTGCCGCCCGCTTTGCATTACCAGGTGGCACTGTCCTGTCTGAAGGCCCGGCGCAATCTCCTGACAGCCTCTTATGTGGACGAATCCATCCGCAGGCTAGCTCTGGCCGTCAGGGAAAACGGCCTCTTGTTCCTGTGTGAAATGGGTCTGGACCCCGGTATCGATCATATGAGCGCTCTGCACCTGATTCGGGAGATAAAGGTGGCTGGATGCGATCACATTCTTTCTTTTCATTCGCATACGGGCGGGTTGGTCGCCCCGGAAAGTGATGACAACCCCTGGCATTATAAGATCAGTTGGAATCCACGCAATGTGGTCCTCGCGGGGGCGGCGGGCGCCAAATTTAAGGCTGACGGGCAGATAGTGACGCGTCCTTATTCCGACTTGTGGGAGGGGGGCGGATCCATTGCGGTATCCGGGGTCGGTCCGCTGGCCTGGTATCCTAACCGTGATTCTTTGCCTTATATCGACCTATACGGGCTGCAGGATACCGAGAGCTTTATCCGGACGACGCTTCGTCATCCGGATTTCTTACGCGCCTGGGGCCCGATCGTCAGGGCCGGATTGACGGATGACCGGCAGCCGATTGGCAGCGAGGTCAGGACATTCGCCGACTGGTCTGCCTCATTGTTGCCCCTGATCACCGCGGACAACAGGCCGCTGTATGAATTCCTGGGTCTGCTGGGTCCGGAAAGCCTGCCGGCCGGCGCAGCCACTTCTGCCGATATCCTGCAATACCTGCTGGAAAACCGGCTGGCGATGCGTCCTCAGGATAAGGATATGATCGTGATGCAGCATGAGATCGGGTTTATGCGGGATGGGGAAAGATGGATGGAAAGGAGTACGCTTGTGGTCAAGGGGCAGGATCACTTAAACACCGCTATGGCCAGGACTGTAGGATTGCCCCTGGGTATCGCTGCCCGGTTGGTGCTGGAAGGCAGGATCGACCTGACGGGTCTGCATATTCCGATTGTGCCGGAGTTATATCTGCCCGTGTTGCGGGAGTTGGAAGAACAGGGTATTCGGTTCGAGCGGAGCGTTGCGTCTGCTTGAACAATGATTTATGAAGATAATATATCCTTAAACGCTTCCAGGGTTGTGACATTTATAGAAGGAAATGAAATGGAAACCCACAACTCATAATCCCCCTCATACAATTTATCCAGGATGATGCTAAATGCTGAACGACGGGAAATAGAACGGAGTAAGGCATTGGTGTCCAGCACCACTTTTAAAGAAGCCATTATTTCTTATCCAGAATTTGCTGCAATTTCTCATCAGAATACCCCTTCGCATCCCATTCTGCATCTGCTTTATCCCTGGCCTTTTCAAGCAGGAATTTTGCCATGACCTTTTTAAGCTCAAGAAGATGAGCCTCCGGCACTTCAGCTGAAAATAGCTTTAACAACTCAGCTTGAACGTTACTTAAAGGCGGATGGACGGAAAGATTGGCCATGATTCTGCTTTTTACTATCTCAAATTACAAATAAAGCTGAATATCAGGAAATAACTATTTCACCAAGGTTTCTTATCTATTTCACTATCAATCAGATAACTGCGTTAGTTGACGTCGACCGACAGGACATTGAGGATCTGGTAATTGATGTCGCGGAAGAATACCTTGTATTTCCCTTTCCTCAGGTAGAGCAAATAATTGTTCTTGCCGTTGGTGATATAGGTCTGGTCGGCCGGCACGAGTTGCCAGGCCGTCTTGTTATTCATTTCGAACTCGTTCAAATAATAAGCCTGCACTAAGTAAACCCCTGCCGTAGGAGGTTTGAGCGTTATTGGCTTTCGTATCCCGTCCAGGCTCAGCCATTCGGGCCGACCATCCTTATAAGTGGTCAGCGGATGGATCACACAGAGGTCATACAGGTCTTTGTCGGTCACATTGACGGGGTTACCATCGACTAACGCAATCGACGGTTCGGTCAGTGGGAATCGGGCGAGGTAAGCTTCATAAATGACGCGTCCGTAGGCGAAATTGCTCTCCTCCGTCATGTCAGTCTGATCGATGGTCAGCGGATCTATGCCCGAAATACGTTTGAACGCCAGTGCCATCGGGATAAAGCCATCGGGACCCGGCTTTTTGCTGATATGGGTGAAAGACGCATGCACCAGGATTTTGGCGGTAGAATCCTGCCTGATGACATTATAGATATTTTCGGCCTGTATAGAATCGCGTTGACTGGCCGTATGGTCGCCAGCAGCTGTGTCCTCGTATGACACCAGGGTATACCCGATAGACAGGGCCGTACGGATCAGTTCCCCTGCCACGGGTTCCCCGGCATAATACCCGGTATGCATAGTTACCTTGTCCAGCGTATGGTCGGAAAAGTTATCCAGCATTTCCATCGCCAGGTAACGGAATCCCTGCCGGTACAGGTCTTGCAGCAATGACATCGTAAATGCCCGGTGGATGGGTTTGGCGAATGCCTCGTTAATCATGATCACGCGCCGGTCTTTGGCTGCCAGGTGAATATAGCTACGGGCATTGACGTGGGTGATATCCTTCAGCCCGACGGCGGTCTTGTATATCTTCCGGGTGGACGCCTCGTCAAGGGTATCATAGCTCCTGATCAAATATTGCATGGCCGTCTCATAGTCGCCGGCAAAGGCGAAATACTGGCTCATTTCATCGTAAAAGCCCTTGTCGCCGTAGATCTTCCGGAATTTCTGCTCATCGCGGAAAGCATGATAAAAGGGAAAAAGATAGTGGAAGTTCCCCTTGGGAGTCAGCATCAGCACATTCAGCTTGGGGCTATACCCGGTGGGGGCGGTTAACTTGCAGTACTCCTGCAGCCGCTGCACTGAGGGGAAAACTTCCTGGGAAAATGC
Organism: Chitinophagaceae bacterium; assembly: GCA_003167015.1. Lineage (GTDB taxonomy): Bacteria > Bacteroidota > Bacteroidia > Chitinophagales > Chitinophagaceae > Puia. The sequence goes on from PMUF01000278.1 coordinate 10,685, forward strand.
ACCGGAAGTCGCCAGGATCATCCCGGCGAAAAGCAAAATCTTCTTAAATGAGCCCATTGGGCTGCAATATTAGAACAAGTCTTGTTAGAAAAAGCTTAAATCCTTGCCTGGCAGCAGGCTTAAGCTGCGCCGCGCACCAAAATCTTCCTGGATTTGGCCAGTCGGACCCAGTAAATGATCCAGCAGACTATTCCACCTAAAAAGATCACCGGTATAATAAGGCTTAGCGAAGAATCCGGTGTCACAGTCAGGAACCAGTTCATACCTAGTCCAATGGTGCTTGATATGCAGTAGACGATGCCGACTGCCTGCGTCGGGAGCTTGCTCAATCGCTCCACTACACGGGGGTCGGATGATCCCAGGATACTGTCTCCTTCCTGAAATTCTATTTCCTTCCGGATGGAACCCGCAATCCGGATGACGACCCAAAACTGCCAGATCTGGCCGAATAGGGGGATCAGCTGAAGCCACACCAGACCTGGCTGCATCAGCCGGTTTTCCGGCTTAACTGCCTTTAAGGTATTTTGCTGGGTAAGAAGGAATAAGACGGCAATGACGACAAATACCAACAAAAGGATGATCTGCAGATAGCCGCTGTCATAAGTGCGCATAAGTATATGTTTAGGTGTTTAGACGATTATGCCAAAAGGGCCAGCTTTTCCTGCAGCACCTTCACTCCCAGCGAAGCCGGCATCTCGATGGTTGTCAGGTTATGAATAGGCGACGTATACGGGATCTTCTTATCCACGATAAACTTATGCGCCCCGGGTAATGCATAATCCACCAATCCCGCCGCGGGATATACCACCAGTGAAGTCCCCACCACGACAAAAATATCCGCCGAGCGCACCAGCGGCACCGCATGCCCGATCATCGGCACAGGCTCTTCGAACCAAACGATATGCGGCCGCAGCTGTGCGCCGTCTTCCGCCTTATGCCCCGGGAGAATGTCTTCCCGGATATCATAGACCAGCGTCTCATCAGCCTCGCTGCGCATTTTAAAGATCTCGCCGTGCAGGTGCAATACTTTTGTGCTGCCGGCCCGTTCGTGCAGGTCATCGATATTCTGCGTGATGATATGGACGTCGAAATCTTTTTCCAGCTCCGCCAGTCCCAGGTGGGCCGCATTAGGCTCGGCCTTCGCCACATCGCGTCGCCGCATATTGTAAAAATCCAGTACCAGCGCGGGGTTCTTGCGCCACGCCCGCGGGGTAGCGACTTCCGTCACTTCATACCCTTCCCACAATCCGTCGGAATCCCGGAAAGTCTTCAGGCCGCTCTCGGCGCTGATGCCGGCGCCGGTGAGAACGAAGACGCGATCGTCGGGGCCGATGGAGATTTTTTCGGGCATGGGTTTAGATCCCCGATGCGATCCTTTGCTGAGCAGCTTGCGGAAAGAGTAGTGTTTTCGCTCAAAAATCCCGAGAAACATCCCTCCGGGGCTAAACAGGCTGCGGAA